>JBCCSO010000223.1:0-7239 GCA_039199965.1 Chloroflexota bacterium
ACTCCAAATATTTTTCGATAAGTTGAGCAATGACCTCTGTATCAGTTTCCGACAGGAAGATAACCCCTTCAGCCATTAATTCTTCTTTCAGCTCTGCATAGTTTTCAACAATGCCGTTTTGAACGACCACGACCCGGCCGTGCATGCTTTTGTGGGGATGAGCATTAACCTGATTAGGCTTGCCGTGGGTTGCCCAGCGGGTGTGTCCCACACCAATCGTACCGCTTAAAGCTGACTGGTCAAGCAGTGCACCTAAGCGTTCTAGCTTCCCAGAATCCCGCCGGATTCTGATTTCGCCTTCGTCCAAAACTGCGATACCGGCCGAATCGTACCCCCGATACTCTAGCTTGCTTAACCCATTAAAAATAACTGCCGGTGCTTGCTTGCTCCCAATGTAACCAACGATGCCACACATGGTGGTTTCTCCTTTGCAAACACAGATATACCTGCTGAAAAAGCAGGTAGCCCCAACAAGGGCTGAATTTTAAACTTAGGACAATGTTTTAAAATTCAGCTGGGAAGGATCGGGAGCTAAGTTGATACAGGCACTAAAATCTCGATCCTAAGTCTGTGATTTGCAATTAATGTGGCGGCCGACTTCCCTGTTTTGTGGTGTCGTCGCCCTTTGTAGATAGAGCCAGACCTGCCGGTGGTTCCGGCGGACTGGGTCACTGCGATCTGTTTTGTCTGGCGTGTTACCACACCGATTTGTAAGATCGCTTTCAGAAGGGCTAACTTTAGGGCGTGACCACCCTAAGGAGGCGTCCGCTGATGCTTCGATTTTCTTTCGGACGCTACTCCGAAAAACCTCCAACCTCGTCATCCCAGAAAAAATTCTGGGATCATGCGCTTACGCAAACATGTTTGCGCGCAAATTTGTTTGCACGTGAACTTATTTACACCGTTGCCCTGCTAAATTTTGCGCAAGGATAGTATTTGGGTGTAAAAAATTTGTCAAGTACCTTAACGATGATTTGTCCACGCGTTACATACGGTTCATAGGTTACTCGAGCCCTCATGCTATAATCGGTGCCTGATCCAAAGCAAAGGTGAAAGATTAATGAAGCTATCAGTGATTATTTGCTGTTATAACGAAAAAGATTCAATTGAGGATGTGATTAATCGAACGGCCGCTGTTGATTTAGGTCCCGGTTGGGAGCGAGAAATTATTGTGGTTGATAATTTCTCAATTGATGGCACCCGCCAGATTCTGAGTGACCTAAATCGGCCAGATACGCGCATCATCTTCCATGAACAAAACCTCGGGAAAGGTTCCTCAATTCGTACCGGTATTGGTGCAATGACCGGTGACTACATGATCATCCAAGATGCAGATACAGAGTATGATCCGGCCGAGCACCGAAAATTTTGCGACAAAGTATCGGCCGAAAACAACGCGGCTCTTTTCGGCTCGCGCGTACTGGGTGGCAAAGCGATCTATGAATACGCTCACGCCTATTGGGGGGTACGCCTGTTGACTGGGATCACCAACGTTCTATTCGGCGGCCGGTTAACTGATGTTGCAACCGCAACCAAGATGGTGCGCAGTGACCTTGTACAGTCGCTGCACCTTACCGGAACCACGTTTGATCTAGATTTTGAGCTTCCGTGCAAAATACTGTTGTCCGGCCATAAAATTGAAGAAATTCCCATAAGCTACTCCCCTAGAACTTACCAAGAAGGTAAAAAGATCACCGTTATGGACGGGGTTCGCGCCATCATTGTGATTGTGCAGACAAGACTATTTCCCGGCAAAATATACAAAGATTAGCCTTTCAATTTTGAAGAAGTAACGTTTGGAGAACTTTGCCTCTGTTTCTTTGTAAGCTGCCCGTTGTAGGAAGTGAGTGATGGCCTAGTTGCCATTCTGTCTGCTTTACGGCTAGATGCCCGCCTAAATTGCCACTGAATGAAGCGAACACGATGGGCGAGTGCGCGCCCCATATTCCACAGTAGCTTTGATCCCAAGTCTGGATAATCCCCAATTAAGTCAAGTGTCACTTTCCGATTTAGGGTAAGAACAGTTGCACCTGCTTTTCCAGCGATCAAACGCGCACTGCGCAGCCCTTCATCAAACAGAGCCATTTCACCAGAAATCTGACCCGGCCGCAGCGTAGCCATCTTGCGAAACTCACCCTCAGGCTCACCCGGCCGATCAGGGTCGTACCAAACCTCAACCGTTCCATCTTGAATTAAGAAAAGATCAGTTCCAGGTTCACGAATCTCTGCAATAATTTGCCCCGGCTCCCAGCTCTGCTGATCCAGTCGCTCTGCCAACCGTTCCCGATGGTTATCTTGCAAGCCTGTACCAATATCAGAGTTGGCCAAAAATCGAGCGACATCTCTTACTTTTTCTAGCTCTTCATCTTCGACAGGCTCATAGCGATTTCCATATGTAAATTGAAGACCCAAAAAGTTGGCAATCATACGCCTTGTGTCTTCCGGCCGCTCAAATTGAGGCCAATGCCCAGCCTTCGGCATAATGCGCAGATCGGCTTTGGGCCATTCATCTGCCAAAACGCCAGCGTCACGTAAAGGGACTGTATTGTCTTCGGCCCCCCAAATTACAAGGGATGGCGTGTGGATGGAAGACAGTCTACCGCTTAGGTTGTTGGCTCGCATTGCGTCAAAGCATTCAGCCCTGACCAAGCCCTGATCAGAGCGGCGAGCATCTTCTTTGATCTGTTCGTAGTCTTCCCCAGTGATACCGGTACGTTCAGCAAATGACGCCGGCCGCATAATTCTATCTGTGATGCTTGATGAAATGCGTTCTACAAAACGCGCAATGAATCGGGTAGGTGTATACTGCTCAAGTTTAGTGATAGGGTAGACAACTAAGTTGATATAGGACGACAGGTTGCCCGTGACAGTTGGGCAAATTAAGATCATGCGTGTAATCAACTCGGGATAATTTTCTGCCATTGTCATCGAGATCATCCCACCCATAGAGTGGCCTACCAAAATGACCGGCCCATCGTAAAGTAACTCGATGAAGTCTGCCAGTAGGTCTGCATATTTTGGAATGGTTGTCCCTTGTTTAAGCTTTGGAGAGTTTCCATACCCCGGTAGGTCCACAGCAATACACCAGTAGCGCTGCGATAATAATTTCATCAGCGGTGACATCGCATAAGCTGAGCTTGACCAACCGTGAATGAGTAGAACCAATTGACGGTCTCGTCTCCCCTCTTCATGAAAATTGATTAGTTGATTGCCGACACGTACTGTTGACACGTGAAAGTTTTCCTATGTTGTCTGTCGTCAAAGAGTTGTCACGCT
This sequence comes from Chloroflexota bacterium, assembly GCA_039199965.1. Classification (GTDB taxonomy): domain Bacteria; phylum Chloroflexota; class Anaerolineae; order Promineifilales; family Promineifilaceae; genus WTJY01. The sequence goes on from JBCCSO010000223.1 coordinate 3,277, forward strand.
CAGCGTATTATTTTAGTGCGCTTTGTCGAAAATGTAAATTTGCTAACAATTGAAGTAGTTTTTTGGGCTAAATTAAAAGATTCTATAGAACCGTTCCATCTGGTAATTTTAAATCTCGTTCGTTTTTTGATCGTATTAATCACTTAACAAAATCGTGGTTAAAAAGTACTACTTTAAGCGCAAATATGAGCACCAGCCGCGCACTTTGATTGGTAGTTTTGTATCATTCTAATTTTGAGCTCAAGTATAGGTTGGATTGAGCCATATCTGATGTTGAAACTTTAGTTCTTCTAGGGTCAGAAAAACAAGGTGTTTTCTGCTCAAATAATGGGTAAACCGCTCAAAATAGGATAGACTTTGTCATTTAAGCGCAAAGTAATTACGATGAAAAACAGGCTTCTAATAAAAAATGCTCGAGGATTAAGTTAAATATGGCAAATGAAGAATTACCGATCAGCCAAGAATTATTTGATATTTTGAGATGCCCCCTCGCGGTTCAAGACAAAGAGTCTTTTGGGGACGATCCTGGCCGACTGCGTATTGTGAAAAATAGCTGGCTGGTCTCAGATGATTCTGGTTTGAAATACCCTATCCGTGATGGCATACCGGTTATGCTGATTGAGGAAGGGGAGAAGTGGAAAAGTACGGCCGATGACGAATTGCCGGTGCCGCCTCCAGCAGAGTGATAAGTGTTTGGGGACCTTGTAACCTGTTTATATTCCGTATTCATGTAGGTCAGGAACTACCCCATCTGGATCGTTTGTATTTAGAGCAACATTCATAGTTTGGTTGAAGTTTTTATGAAAAAAGTTCTCTACGTTGAAGACAATAGGGCCAATAGAATATTGATCGGTCGCTTATTGGACAGTCAGTACGACTTGGTTTTTGCCGAAGATGGCGAAACGGGATTACGGTTGGCTGAAGAAATAAAACCCGATTTGATTCTGATGGATATTGGTTTGCCAGATTTTGACGGCCAAACTGTTGGGGCCATGATTCGTCAAATCCCTGAACTTAAAGATGTACGTATTGTTGCGCTGACAGCGTGGCCAGAAGCGGCCGTATCTGAACTCGTATCTAGATATAATTTTAACGGAAGTATTTCAAAGCCTATCGATGTGTCCACTTTCCCATCTCTCGTGGAGTCTTACTTACAAGATGCGGTATCATAAGGTATAAAGACAAACTACTCTCTCAATTTGTTTCCGTACCGAAAAATGTTTACGCATTCTTGTGTATTTTCTGGTCGTTCTAGTCAACCTGAAGAATAAACTGCGTATGCAATCATTTCTTCAATCCTGAGCAAGCAATTTTTTATTGTGCAGGAGAGGTCTTCTGAAACTCATATCTGCCCAAAAATATTCAATTGAAGAACTGACTGAGGCCTATAATCAAACGCGTCAGGACTACATTGTGCCAATGCCTATGACTCCTGCTCGGCTGAATGAATATGTAGAAACCTATGATGTGGATCTCACAGCGTCGTGTGTTGTCATAGATGGTGACGAGCCCGAATTGATTATGGGTTTGGGAATGTTGGGCGTGAGGGATAATCGAACTTGGATTACTCGAGTTGGGGTTTTACCGTTTACGCGCAAGCTGGGCGCAGGCGGCGCTATCATCACCCAACTCATTGAGACCAGCAAGCAAATCGGCCACCGATATACATGGTTAGAGGTGATTGCCGGAAATGAACCGGCTTACCGGTTGTTTATGCGCAATCATTTTGTACAAACTAGGGAACTCGCTGTTCTACGCCGGCCTCCGGGCACAAAAATTAATAATGAAAGTGAGCTACAGCGACCGAGCCAAGTGCACGAAATAGACGTTAATAGCGCTATTTCTCACCTGTTTTTTGAAGATGGCTTGCCTAATTGGCTGAACCAACCTGAGACTCTGCATAATGTGGTCAAATTAGAGGTGGTTGAGCTGGGTTTTAAACGCGGCTGGTGCGGCCGCGTGTTTTATGAACCTACAGCCCTTCAGCTTAAACGAGTGATCGTACAAGTTATGCATGGCCCTTCCGAAGAGGTCTCAGCTTTGGTATTGGCGTGGCTCCACAGCAAATATCCGATGCATGACGCCGTTTGCGAAAATTTTGAGGTTAATGATCCATTGATTCAAGGGTACTTGCGGGTTGGTTACTTTGAATCGTTCCATCGTATAGAGATGGTGCGTGACAATACTGTGGATTCTGCGAACTAATTGGGAGAAGATATGGAATTTGATCGACTGAAACCGGAAAATGTTGGGCTTGCTATGGAAAAGCTGCGAGGTGTTGTAAACCGGACACCTGTTATGAGTTCATCCACTTTAAATGAGCGGGTGGGTGGCTCCGTTTTTCTCAAGTGTGAAAACTTTCAAAAAGTAGGTGCATTCAAATTTCGTGGCGCATACCATGCGGTTTCAAACTTAAGTGATGAGCAGAAGCAATTTGGTGTGATTGCCCATTCAAGTGGAAATCATGCCCAAGGTGTGGCACTGGCAGCAAAAATGTTAGGGGTGAAAGCCACGATTGTGATGCCAGAGGATTCAACTCCTGTAAAAATGGAGGCTACTGCTGGCTATGGAGCTACCGTAGTAAAATCAACGGCGCGTGAGCGTGAAAAGGTTTCAGGTGAACTCGCGGCCGCAAATGGATACACGCTGATCCACCCCTATGACAATGACGATATTATCTTGGGGCAAGGGACGGCAGCGTGGGAACTGTTTGAGGAGTTAGATGATTTAGATTATTTGCTGGTTCCAACAGGTGGTGGTGGATTGCTTTCAGGCAGTGCGTTAGCGGCCGCTGCTAAATCTAATTCTTGCCAAGTGATTGGGGTAGAGCCGGAAACGGCCGATGATGCTGGCCAGTCGTGGAACAGAGGTGAAATTGTTACCTTGAGTGAAGTACCGGTGACAATTGCAGACGGTGTACGCACACGATTCATTGGAGAACGAAATCACTTCGTGATGCAAAAACATGTGCACGGCATGTTGACCGTCACTGAAAAGCAAATTTTGGAAACAACCCAGTTTGTTTGGGCCCGCATGAAGATTGTGATTGAACCAAGCTCGGCCGTGGCACTCGCTCCTATTTTGTTTGGAGAATTAGATATGACAGGAAAACGGGCTGGGGTAATCATCTCTGGTGGGAATGTAAACATTCCCGGATGCGGTTTTTTTCATTAAATTCGTCGACTTTCTTGTAAAAATTAATCAAAATTGTTGACTCCAGTAAACTCCTTCTGTATATTTATGGGCCGTACTTAAATAGACAAGCCATAAAAACCCGGCCTTTTGTTTGGTTTAGACAAAGGGGCGGGTTTTTAGTTGAAAAAAGATTGATCAAGGAAAATTAGCCATGTCACGCAAATGTAAACTAACCGGAAAGGGACCGTTGAGCGGGAATAACGTTTCGTTCTCACAAAAGAAAACCAAGCGCCGTTTTCTTCCAAATCTTCAAACCCGCAACGTGTACGTTCCTGAATTGGGGCGCAAAGTAAAAATAAAGATGTCTGCACGCGCGATCCGCACAATGGACAAGAAAGGTGGTCTGATGAACTACCTTCGTGATGAAGGCATGAAGCTAAAAGATGTAATTTAAACAATTTAGCTAAACACTTAACGAAAAAGGCTCACCAGTTTATGGTGAGCCTTTTTTATTGCCTTGTCAGATGCTATTTAATCAACCCAGTTGAATGTGCGGGTGACCGCTTTTTTCCACTGAGCATACAATTCTGTAGATGCAGGGCTGTCTGCAGCGGGTTGCCACTGCTTGTCTTCACCCCAATTGGCTCGCATTTCGTCGGTGTTTTTCCAGAAGCCAACGGCAAGCCCGGCCGCATAGGCTGCACCTAGAGCGGTCGTTTCTGGCACTTTCGGCCGGATCACGGGCACGTTTAGCACATCCGCTTGGAACTGCATGAGGAGTTCGTTTTGTACCATGCCCCCGTCAATTTTGAGTGCTTTGAGCGGCAC
>JBCCSO010000224.1:0-7237 GCA_039199965.1 Chloroflexota bacterium
ACTGTGCTTGCTTCACGATTGATTTCAAACGTGTTGAAGTAGTGCATGTCCAACAGAATGCTGTCGTCACGCATGTGGTTAGATGACCAGCTATGCCCGCCAGAGCAAATACTCAGTTTTTTACCGATCGATCGCGCGTAGTTAACTGTAGCAATCACGTCGTCAACATCTTTGGGTTGCACCATCAGGTCCGGTTTTTGGGTTAGCGTCCGCTGGTTGAATAAGGTGCTCATGAGCGCCTCGTAGTAGTCGGCCGAGCTCATTTTTGTTAGGTCAAAAATATTTCCTTTAATTGTTAGTTCAGTCATGGCTGTTTTATTTTGGTAGATTCACTCAGAAAGATATGTACGATTAAATTTTTCAAGATCAGTCTGGTTTTTAAAACCAGACTGATCTTTTACATACGTCATTTGGGCAAACCTAATCATCAATCTTGATTAAGGTCAGCATACAGATCCGGCAAGAACGTTGCCAAATGGCTCATCTCTTCGGCGCAGTGCTCGAGCAAGTCGCTCACCAGCGATTCCGGTATTTTGCGAAACCGGCGCGCAATCGGCACCAGCCAGCCGGTCCATGCGCTACGGGCAGCAATATGATTGCCCCCCATCCAAAATCTAGAGCGCATCTCGCTGCCATTCTCGGTGCGTCTTACTTCATGAATCAGCCAGCCAAAATCAATGGGGATGGGTAGCCCGATGCGCGCCACGATATAAACAGCATCTGAGGTTTCAGGATCAAACTCTGGTAGTCCAACAATGGTGGGCGATTTAAATTGAATCACCCCTTTTTCCAAGCTTGGTCCCAGATATTCCTGAATGTGAGAATCGCGGCCGATATAGCCAACTCTACCAATTTCGCCATCCCCCCATCTGGCGCCAATATGGGCGGGCGGATGCCACAGCTTGTACTTTTCGTCGCTGTCGCCGTGCCAGCCGAACCACCAGTGCCACATGTCTGGGGTGACATCGGGCATATCTGTTAGTACAGACACCGTGGCCGATCCGTCAGGGTGAAACGCATATCCATTTTCAACTTCTGCGTACCCTGCGGCCGCCATTTGCCTAGCGTCTTCTATCTTTAAAAACAACCGGCCGTCGAGCGGAGAATCGGCTATCGCCTGCTGCACCTCATCAGAGGCCGGACGCACATTGGGATTACGGTATTTTTGAAAGTCAACGAGTGTCATCTCCATGATCATCACCTCAATTTACGTGTAAGCCATCTGTTCATCAGAGAGCTGAGGCTGAAAAATCTGTTTTCGCCAAATCTGCTGCCCAATGATCAACGGTCCTAAAATGACGTTCAATATTAAAATCGGCGTTACACCGAACATTAAAATGAGCGAAAGGGCCCAAAAGGTTGCTCCAATTCCAACCACCAAGCGATAGTCTAAGCTGAACGAGTACAACAAAATAGTGAGGAAGAGAAATGTTGTTTTTGACCAGTAAACTTGATTGGCATGAACCATCATTTCGGCCGCAGTGGCCGCATCGCTATAGTTTGCGAAGATGTTGATCCCCCCGCCAAACCACAAGCGGATTGTCATATTGCCAACAAAATAAACGTACCCAATAACAAATAGATAGAACAACCAATCTTTTTGAATTTTGTAACGGAGTTTCATAATTTTTTTCCTTTTATTAGTTTTTCTTTTGGTTCTTTGGGAATTCAGGGGGGCATAAATCAGACTTTATCGACAAAAATATTATGTCAACTTAAGGATTATGTTCTGACGATCTCTTTTGAGGGTTCCAGCGCGCTGGAACCCTGCCTTGATTCGAAGGCGTAGCACGCTACGCCCCTACGTTTAAATGCCCATGTTCTAAGGAATCGGATTGTCCGATTAGATGGAATAAGTCGGCCGCGTAATGGCCAATCAGAATCGAGGCCAGCATGATGGTGACCGTGTTGTATGGGCTTAAGAGAGCGAAATATTCGATGCCATCTATCATGTAATTGACGTACATTGAAATAAACATATTGATCACGGCCGATATCGCACCCACAATACGAGTACGTGGGATCAGAACAAGCACCCCGGTCAAAGCGGCAACCACATTGCCTATAAAATCGAGCCAGACAGGGAACGGTTCCTCTGAAACATAGCTGCCTGATCCAGAGCCTGAGGCGGCCAAAAACATTGACAACGCCACTAATACGGTCACGACTGTGTAAAAGATGGTCCACCCACGACTGTCACTTTGCGAAACAAACGATGGTTGAAATAATGTCCTCATTTCACGCTCTCCAAATTCAAAATAGTGACCTGACTACTTACTCTTTAATAAAAGTATTTGCAAGATGCGGTCTCGACTTCGACAGGCTCAGTCTACCTTTCTCGGCGGAGGCTGAGCACCCGCACTGAGCCAGCCGAAGTGTGTCGAAGCCAGAACTCGCAGTTAAAGCCTACTAATTGGCAGGTATTGATCGTCAGCTCATCACAAACTAATTTTCAATTTCTACCGGCTGCAATTGACCGCGAATGTCCCCGTAGAAGGTTTGTCCTTTTGTGTGCAGGTTAAAATAAATTTCACCTTCATCAGCGATAGTCTTCATACCGGCAATTGTTTTGACCTTATCGGTTGGTATAGCCAGTATAATCGGACATCCGGCCGTAAACGCCCCCACAACCCCTTCACCATGGTCTGTATTCGCCACAATGTCTTCGTTGGTTACCACCATCGAAAAGACACCATCTTCGAAATACTGAGTGTGATCCCCTTTTAGCCCAAAATCTACAATGATGGGACCCAATTGGCCGGGCTTTCCGCAGTGGATATGGAACATCACAATGTCTTCAGGATTTACATCTTCAATTGCAATATGCACATATGCTTCGCTCAGGTCATTTGTGAATGACAGAACACCATGCCCATGAGATGGTCGATCAACACGCGGCACAGATGGCGCGGTTGACTTGAAGACCTCCGGTGCCAATTCAGGTGTATCTTCTTCGTCTTCACCCTCTTGCTCCGGGCTTAAGTATGCCTCATAAACAAACCCGATTTCTTTTCCAGCTCCCGGATTTAGCGGGATAGGGCTTTCCATTTCAATTTCTGGCGTGTGCTCATCCGCCATCGCCATGCCGTGGTCGGCATGCGCGCCCGCTTCCATTTCGGCCGCCATTTCAGCTTCATCTCCGGCCGCATTGCAGCCGGTCAAAATCAACCCAAACAACGCAATACCTAGTGCCCAAAAAGCGATTCTCGTTCGATTTGTTTTTCCGTTCATAGTTTATTTTCTACCTTTGATCAGTATTTGCGACACACAATGTGTCTTATTTATGACACACAGTGTATCTTAAGTGGTTTTGTATGTCAACATCTAGTATTATCTTTGTCATGAATGAAAACGATCTACGCGTTCAGCGAACCAGAAATCTACTGCGCAATGCCTTAATTGAGCTGGTTAAGAACCAAAGCTATGAAAGCATCAGCGTACGTGACATCACCAAAAAAGCGCAGGTTGGGTACAAGACCTTCTATCGACACTATGAAGGAAAAGATGATTTACTGCAGGCTTTAACCGATGAAATGGTCGATGAGATCAAGCAGGTGCTTGCTCCTCCTTCTGACATGGAGGCGCCAGACAAAAATCCTCTGGCTTCATTGACATACATGGAGTCGAATGCAGATTTAATTTTGACCCTTTTGAACAGTTCGGCCGCAGACCAAGTGCTAGAAAAAGCGGTTGAATTCGCCCTTGAGGAAGGCCGCATGACCTTCGAAAGCGATGTAATCCCTGATGAGCTGATGGCGCATCACTTTGCATCATCAATGATCAGTTTGCTTCGCTGGTGGCTAGAGAGCGAAGGAAAAGTCACCAAGTCAGAAATGGCGTTTTATATAGGCCTGCTGGTGATTCAGCCGATGAAGGCGTTGAGCAATCTCGCAGAAATCAAAGATATCTAGACCAAACTGGTCTTAAACCTCAATGATGGCGAATTGATCGGTGAAAACCGTGCCTTTGTACAAAATATGCGGCACATTTCCAAACATAATCGGGCTCCGGCCGTCTTTCTTTGATTGCTCAATATGTCGGGTCAGTTTGTTTCCCAAAATGGTCAGCGGCTCAAAATCAACGTCTGACAACATAGCAAACTCATCCGGGTCGATGGTATGATCACCAAACTCCCGCTGTTTTGAATGGAAATAAACGGCCGTTAACTTTGGCTCAAAAAGCGTAAGGGGAATTTCGAAAAATCGTTTTGGCTTTAAATCGTACCCTGCGTTACGAAAGGTCTGCATAATTTCGGCCGGGTGTACAGGGGAGAACATCAGCACATCATTCCACAAACAATTTAGAGCGGGAATTTGTCGTTCAAGCAGTGCTTTTCGATCTGCATATTTTCGAGCATGCTCGGCCGCTACCTCTGGATTTAAAGCCTTCAACTGACTGAGAGGGTACAGCCGATTTCCCTCAAATCCCTTGGGAACCATGTGGTAGACAACCTTAATTCTATGTAAATTATCCATCATTCTCTTTGTAAACTGACAACCAAAGTAACTGTAGCCAAATAGTAACTCCTAGTACTAAAAGGACAAACATTCGTATCGCTAGCCCTTCCAAAACTGCCAGAACTTTCGTAAGCTGTTCACGTGTCATTCACGGTTAGTTTACACCTCTTTCATGCAAGCCTTTCCATGAGCCTGTGCCGAATGTAATTATAAGCGTGACTGACTTGGAAATTGTTGTTTGTCTAAAGCCTTCAAGGGCGGGAGCGACAAAACTGGGGCGGGAAATTGCTGGGCTCAGCTTAGTGATTCCTATTTTGTCGTAAGTATGCACCATGAGATTCTATTCTTGGCCGGGGATCAATGCTCGAGCTTGGGTATGCTTTGTGCTGTCAGCCGGAGTAACCCTTTCGATTATATTTACATTTTTTTCAAACCACGTGACATCAGTCAGTGCAAGCGGAGCTTCAGAAACAGGGGCAGGGATTGCACAAGAAAGTTTTCAAACGGCTACCTCTCCAACACCGGAAGCTGCGGCCATTCAAGATAACAATAGTCAGCCGGAAGAGGATACTTACCTTACATTCTTTACGTTCATTTTTGTTGAGGCTGCAGTAACTACAGAAACTGAAGATTTACCATTTCCGGCAACGTCAACCCCCTATCCAGAGGCATCCCCTACTCCTCAGATCACACCAACAGCCACGCCTTTACCTACCCAAACACCTGAGCCGCAACCAACCTCAACCCCTCTGCCGACCGCTACACCATCAACTAGAAACGCCCCTAATTTAGCACTAGGGCAACCGGTTACTAGCAGTTCGGCCGTGAATAGTGGGAATGCCGGTCAGGCTGTAGATGGGGAAACCAACGGCAGCTTCTTCTCAGGCAGTGTCTTTTCAACCCATGTTGAAGAGGCTCCGTGGTGGCAGGTGAACCTAACAAATAACGAAAGTGATGCTTTCACCATCTATGAAATATCAGTCTATCCGCGCACAGACTGCTGCCGCGATCAGCTCAATGATTTTTTCGTATTTGTGTCAAACTCCGACATGTCCGGCCAGACACAGCAGGAGCTATTAAATGATCCGTACGTCTGGCACACTCAATCAACTGATAACGACCTACTCAATCGGCCGAAGATAACGCTGCCAGTATGGCAAATCGGCCGCTACGTCAAAATTCAGCGGACAGGCAGCAATCAGTCACTGGCTATGGCTGAAGTTGAAGTCATTGGAGAGCCTCTATCTGACTATCAAGCGGTCATTCAAATCTCGCAGGACTCTGCAGAGTCAATGGCCAGCGAGGCTAGCGGAGAACCGGTCACATTTACCGTCCGCCGCTTTGGCGATTTGCAGGACGCTATCTACCCGATTTCAATATTGGACACCTTAGCAAATCTGACAAGTGCTGAAACTGACCCGCGCATTGCGGCCGTTAAAGCAGAGATCAGACAGTCAACGGCCGCGTTCGCCCAAGATCAGGATGTCATGTTGATCGATGGAAACGGACAGCAGGTAACTGGAGCGATTCATTTTGCGGCCGGGCAAGACACCAATCAGCTACACGTCTATCCCATTGCTGATGATGCGGTTGAGGTACCAGAGCTGCTGCATATTCAAATCGAAGGGGGACGCACCGCCCACGTTGAATACAAATCAGATGTCAACGTAATCATTACTGACCGTGAAGCAGGCATCTTTGAAGACAGCCGCCTGCTGGTAGGAATATTTGAGCCAGAAAACAGAGCAGATACAACCGCCTTTGGCTATGCCACCGTGCGCCTTTCCGGGGACAACAGCTACGCGTGGATCAGCGTCAGCTTTAGCAACTTGAGCGGTCAGCAAACCTCGGCCCATCTCCACACTGCGAACTCAGGCGGCACCGCAGGCTCAACCGTGCTTAGCCTGCCGCTGGGTCAGTTCACCAACGAGCCGTGGCCGATTGAAGCCTCTCAGCACCTGATCACAGATCAAGAAATGCTTGACGCCCTGATGTCTGGCCAATTGGTCATCAACATTCATTCTGAAAACTATCCGAACGGCGAAATCATCGCCAGACTGTCAGAGCAATTGGGTGAAGACGCCAACTTTACCGACTGGGAATACCCCGCCCCGGCCTATGAAACCTTAACTGCAGAGGAACTGAACCAAGACATCTTCCGGTTTTTATCGCAGGCTACCTTTGGCGCCACGCCTGAGCTGGTTGCAGACCTAGAAGCCCGCATCATCAGCCACGGCGGGGATCGGATTGCAGCCTACAGTGAATGGATCGATGAGCAAATCCTCATGGATGCCCCATCCCACTTGGAATATTACAAAGCCCATCGCACATCTTTTCTGGATGGCTTGAACGAGACAGAACTACTTTCCGCCATCCCAGACGTAGACGGCCGGTATCAGCCGATCTTCGGCGGCTGGATGACCCAAGCGGTCTACAGCAAAGCCCAGCTGCGTGAGCGGATCGCCTTTGCCCTCAGCGAAATCTATGTGGTGGCCCCTAATCAAGACTTCCGCCAAACCGTCATCTTTGACTATAACGATACGCTTAAGCGAGGTGCATTCGGGCCGCTTGAAAATCTCTTAGTTGATGTGGCTCGCCATCCCGCCATGGGGCTGTGGCTTTCCAGCTTCCAAAGCCAAAAAATGGTAACAGACAGTCAGGGGAACGTGCTAGTTGCCCCAGACGAAAATTTTCCGCGTGAGTTTATGCAGCTGTTTTCAATCGGCCTGCTTGAAATGCACCCGAACGGCATGCTCAAGCTGGGGCAAAACGGACAGCCG
>JBCCSO010000225.1:0-7225 GCA_039199965.1 Chloroflexota bacterium
AGCGTTTGCCAGTCGTTTGACCCTATCCGGCCGATGGTCTGCGTCTCATCGATTCTTAGTTCGATGTGGCTGTTGTTGTCCGTGACGCTGCCATTGCCTGACCAAATCTTTAATTGAAGAGATTCAGATGCTTGGTCAGCGGTGCCCTCGACATACAGCATTTCTGTGGTGGGGCCAGCCCCCGCGTTCACCAATTTAAGATGAGGTGAGGTGACTTGATTAACGCTAGAAACAAACTTATAAGAGGAAGCATGCTCTGCTTGATCCCAAATATCGGGTGATTGAATATGGCTTTGTGTGGTAGCCTCTGAAGCCGATTGTCCTCCATAGAATAGTAGGAACCCCAAGGTTAAGATAAGCAGCCCCCATAAACCTTTCTTGACTTGCATAAATTGTCTCCTCAGTTGAGCTATCCTTCCGCCAGTTTCTATAATTGCTTTTGCTAGGGTAACCAACAGCGGCGTGAATGATTAAGGCTAGTACAGCGCGGCGTAAGTAACTTATAGGATCAACCGGGTCGCTTTACTTTAGGCAAAGAGGCTTAACGTTTTAAACTTGCTGATTGTTCATACCTCTTTGCACTAGTTTGGTGATTCAACTTGAATGTGCGTGCAGGTGCCATGAATTTCCCAGTAATTTAGAGATACATTGAGCCAAAAACAGGGAAATGTATGGCTTGCAGCTCCTCGAAATTCATATTGTTAATGGTGCACAAAGCCCAGCTTCTCGCAGAGATCGATGTAAACGTCCGAATTTCTGTTAAGATTGATGCGCATATTCACTTTACACCCCCAGAGTTAAAAAATAAATTACAGGAATTCGCAGAGTCTGAACTGTATTGAGGGGTATTGCTGAATTGACCTGAAGGGAAACTGGTTCAAGGACGGGCTGACCCTGAGCGGATAATTACTGATATTGATAGGGGAGAATCACAGCTTACCGACTGGCCTAGATCATGTTACAGTGCGGCCGACTTTGCCTTAACCAAGTATGGCGTAGCAACGGCTATCACCGTAGATGAAAACAGTCCCATCATTGGTAACGCTGATTGGTAACTCTGTAGATATTAGCTGTGGGGCAGACTGTGCAGATTTATTTGATTATGGCACCGCTATAACCCTCACAGCCACGGACGATGGCTCATTGATCTTTACCGGCTGAGAAGGGGACTGCTTAGGATTTTAATAACTGTCTCAACTTAAATCCTGATCCTTCCCAGCTAAACTTTAATTATGAGGCAACTATTTAATGTTCAGCCCTTATTTTTTACTACTCTGTATTTTTCAGTAAGGTCATATGCATACATCGCCCCGTGTTGATGATGTGGTGGATCAGCCGAAATGTGCGTGGCATCAAAAATGTACTATTCCAAACGAATAAAGTTCCCATAAATATTGGGATTTGCACGACTAAGCAACTCTTTGAGTTTTTCACTGGGTGAACCCAACAAATTCACTTCTCGCATCTCGCGGCAGGCATCCATCTTCGGCCGCCAGTCTACATAGTTCCCAAAGTGGAACAGCAGGTCGTCAGATGAAGCATATTGCTCAATGACCATACACTCTGACTCATCCTCGTTGATGTACCAGTCATATTGAAGCATACCGGGCTCGGTCACTTTGCAATGGGCAATAACCTCGTTCAAAATATCTTTGAGCTCGGCTGCTTTGCCTGGTTTAATTGCAGATTTAATGACAATGGTTAACGTTTCTGACATCCTAACTCCTCTTAATGGATCATCTAAAGAATCCACTTGAATTTAAAATTCAGACCGGATTTGCCACAAATCCGGCCAAATCGGTTTAACGGTTGATTCTAGATACTTTACTCCCGCTGATCCACCTGTCCCCATTTTTGCCCCGATGGTGCGAGCCACCATTTTGACATGCCGATAGCGCCATTCCATCAGCCCTTCATCTAAGTCGATCAGCCGCTCACAGAGGCGAGACAACCATGGATCGTTCCGGTAAATGTCGATGAGAGTCTTTTGCAGTTCAGCGTTTGGTTCAATGAGATGGGTAACGTCCCGTTGTAATACGACGGTGGGTATATCTTTTTGTTGCCGCGCTAAGTAGTGGAGAAAAGTGTCCCATAGGCTAGCCATTTCAAAGCGGACTTTTAGCTGGTCCACCCCGTACGTTTCTTCAGAAAAGTGAGTCAGCATCCCTTTTTGTTTATAGCCCAAAGCAAATTCAAGCTCCCGAAATTGAACCGATTGAAAGCCGCTTGAATTGGCCAAAAACGAGCGAAAAGAATTGAACTGGAGCGGCGTCATCGTTTCAAGAATATCGATTTGGCCTACCACAGTTTTAAGGATAGTGAGGATACGTCGTAGGGTTCCCAAACTATCAGGTAAATTATCTTGCTCCAAAAGCCAGATTACACGATCAACTTCATGCAGGATTTGCTTGAACCACAGCTCATAGACTTGGTGAATAATGATGAACAATAGCTCATCATGCTCGAAGCTGTTGTCGTCAGTCACAGAGCGAGGCATCTGTGCAGTCAGAACTTGATCAAGTTTCAGGTAAGAAACATAGTTAAGATCGGGAGTGTTTTTTGTCATATTATCTGTCGCGTTTTGCTTCCATCGTGTTTACAGATTGTTTGAAACCGGTATTCAGGGCAACTGACCTATTAATTTTAACTGACTTAATGATCCTCGGTAAATGATAGTGTGTGCACAGAATCAAACTGCACACTGTTCACCACCGTCAGCAAAAAGAGAATTTATTGCTTAATTGGATCACAATATCTTCTCAAAAACCTGATGGGCTTTTAACTGGGTCAGCACCAGAGGTAGTAATTGGGAAACCCTTCGGGTCTAAAGTCAAAACCTTTCTTAGATCGACTTGCATGGCTCTCATGATGGATATTAAAGGGCGACAGATTTGCAAAAGGTCATCTCATACTCAGCAGATTGTGATCACTAGAGGTTTGGTGAGAAAATAAGCTTAGGGCCTACGCAGAGGAGACCAGTGTGGTTTCTTCCACTCAAATCAAAGCCAATTATTGACAAAAAAACAGACTGGTCTTGTAAAGTGCACACACGCTGTGGTTGGCAACTACCTAAATTCTGGTGGAGCAGGCGTGTACGGCCGCTTCATGGGTGAATTCCTCAAGATGTCGAGGGTATTTTCGACACCACCCAAACGTTTAATATTTTCTTGCTGGTAGGCAGAAACCTTCTCCCAAACCGCCTCAGGATCAAATTGTTCTCGCATCTCCGTCTGTAATTTGTCTAGGATATCAGCATAGGCAGGGTCTAAGGCTAAATCATTCATCTCATCTGGGTCAGCCACTATATCAAAAAGCTGCGGAACATAGCCGATATGCTCAATCAGTTTATATTGAGCCGTCCGCATCATGAAGGTACTGGCTGTTTTCCCTAAGGCGTGATATTCGCTGTAAGTCGTTCGGTCTTGGTCTGGCGCATTGGCAATGGTGACAAGATTTTTCCCGGGCACAGTGCTGTCGGCCGCCGCATATTCTGCCCCCACAGACTCGATGGCCGTTGGGTAAACATCGATCAAATTGACCGGGGTTTTGCATACGTGCCCTTGCGGGACACCGGGACCAGTCATAATCATCGGAATCCCAGCCGATCCTTCGTGCATCGTCCCTTTAAACCACATCCCATGCTCCCCGATCATATCCCCATGGTCGGTCGTATAAACGATACGGGTATTTTCCGCATAGGGGCTGGCTTCGAGCGCGCTGAGCACCTTGCCAACTTGGGCATCCATAAAGCTAATCATCCCGAAATAGACGGCCGTCACCCAGCGGATTTCATCCTCAGTAAAGCCCCCATCCAATCCCATTTTTTCCCGCTTTACTTGGATGGCTGGGTGCATGTCCCAATCAGCCTCTTGCCAGCCGACGGGCAGTGGCAGATCGGCCGGATTGTACAAATTTACAAATTCAGCCGGTGCGCAAAACGGATAATGCGGATAGGTAAATGAGACAAAGGCGCACCATGGCTTATCGCTAGGCTGACGATTTGTAATCCAGTCGCTGGCGGCCGCAGCCGTTGCGCGGTCATATCGGGTGTAGCCAAATTCACCAATTTCGGCTCTTCTGATTTCATTTGCCAGCCCGCGTGTGGGAGGCTGGTCTTTATTGAGCCAACTGCCAATTGCGCCGATGTATCCCTGTTCGGCCGATTTGGCATGCAGGGCCAAATGCTCATCAAAACCAGAATCGCTATCAGGGTGAAAATGAAGCTTCCCAAAAGTGGGCGCGTCGTGTCCTTGCGCACTTAGCCGATGTCCCCAACTATCCGCTTCGGTGCCACGATACGGGGTGCCGTTGTCCCAATTTTCAATCTCGTACAAGTAGCGGCCGGTGGCCAAAGCGGCCCGGGCCGGCATGCAGATGGGAGAAGGTGTATAAGCGTTGGTGAAACAGGTCCCCATCGCGGCCAATTTATCAAGATTGGGGGTGCTAATAACCTCACTGCCGTAGCAGCCTAAAAAACGTTTGTTGTGCTCATCTGAGCTAATCACGAGTAAATTTGTGTGTTCCATAATTTTGTTGGCTAAGTAGATCTTCAGACCATGCCTGACAGGTTTTAGTTGTTCTCGCGCTGATAATGCCTCAATCAAACCCTATCAGGTCTTTTAGTCAAGATTGATCCGGCCGAACCGGTCCAGTGCTTTCTCGAATGATCAGCTCGTAATCATTAAACAATTTTTGAGGTGGTTTATCAGGCTCATTCAGCCGCTGCAGCAGCAATTCGGCCGCTGACTTCCCCATCATTTCCAAATTAATACCCACAGTGGTTAAGGCGGGTGAAAGGTGTTGGGCCATATCTAAGCTGCTAAAACCTACAATTGATAAATCGGCCGGAATGCGGATGCCGAGATGATAACAGCGGTTGATGATCCCAGCCGCCATCAAATCATCGTGGGCGACGATGGCAGAGGGTGAGTCTAACAACCTAAAAAAATGATCGGCCGCCCGTACGCCAGACTCAAAATCAAGGGTCCCTTCAAACACATACTCATCCCGAATAGGAAGCCCGAGCACATGCATCCCTTCCTGATAACCAAGGTAACGCTTGAGACCTGCGGTGCTTTTATTTAAAGGCAAGCGGACAAATGCGATTTTTTCATGCCCCAGTTTGGCAAGGTGTTGAACAAGTGACTTTGCGCCTTCTTGCGCTTGCCAAAGCACCACGTCGGCCGGGAAAGAAGCAAGCTCATTGCTAACAAAGCTCATGTGCATCCCATCATCCAACATTTGGGAAATGAGCTCGCGTGTTTCTTCATCGTACCGATAGGGGGCAGGGGCCATGACAAAGGCTCGAATTCCCTGCTGCCTTAGTTCACGCAGGTGCGCTTTGATATTTTCCTGATCGTGGCCAACATTTGTAATCAACCCGATTTTTCCAGCCTGTTTGAGTTGATCTTGGGCCCCTTTAGCGATTTGGGCCGTGTAGGCGATACGGATGTCAGAGACAACGATTGCGACAATGCCGGTCTTTTGACTGCGCAAGCCGTGTGCCATGAGGTTGGGCTGAAACTTCATTTCGGCCGCAACCGCTAACACCCTTTCAAGCGTCTCTTTGCCGACACGGCTAGGCTTGTTAAAAGCATTTGAAACTGTTGCAGGAGAAACATTGGCCCGTTTAGCAACTTCGATAATCGTAGTCATAAGTAAAACCTTTTACATATTTTTATCCTAAACCGTTTGATTTAGGCAAGTTGAACATATTTGAAGCTCGTATTTGGTTAAGTTTGACAAATTCGGAAAGGGGAATAGACTTTTGCCTAAAATTAAAACGTTTTACAAGTTTTATGCTTAAACAGAAAAGACCAAACATTCTCCTTATCACATCTGACCAACAGCGTGGCGACTGCTACGGCTTTGAAGGGACAAAAATTAAAACGCCTCACCTCGACCAGTTGGCGGCCGATGGCACTCGGTTTGCTGCGTGCATCACGCCTAATCCAGTGTGCCAACCCGCTCGGGCATCTATTTTGACGGGGCAGTTGCCGCTTACCCACGGTGTGCACGACAACGGAATTGATCTAAAGCCTGAAATTGGTGAAAAGGGAATGGCGGGTGCATTAAGCAAGTCTGGCTATGATACCAAGTACATCGGCAAGGGACATTTTTCAACCTACATGACGTTTGAAAAAACTGGAACCCCAGAATGTGTTAAAAGTTCAGCCGATTACGCAGATGATTGGAACGGACCATATATGGGATGGGAAGATCTTGAGCTCTTGCTGATTGGGCACAATTATTGGGATCCGCAAAAGCCGCCCCACGGTCACCACTACGAGCGCTGGTATTACGCAGATGGCCGGGGGCAAGACAAGAACGGCGCCTATGCAAAGCGTTTGTTGCCAGAAACGAAAGGGGCGCAAACGTTCCACTCAGGACTGCCGGTCGCGTGGCACAACAGCACATGGATTGGCAACCAAACGGTCGACTTCATCAAATCTCGCAAAGATGGGGATGCACCCTTTCTAGCGTGGACCTCGTTCCCTGATCCACACCATCCTTTTGATGCCCCTGAACCGTGGTCAAAAATGCACCCGCTAGATGAAATTGACCTGCCAGAGCACCGAACGCGTGATCTGGAAAACCGGCCGTGGTGGCACAAAGCAGCCATCGAAAAAGAGCCAATAGGGCCGCCGGACATGGTCAGAACACGTAAAGAGTACAGTCGCATTGAGCCACAAACAGATGATCAACTGCGTGAGATTATTCAAAATTATTATGGGCAAATTTCGCTCATCGATCACAATGTCGGCCGGATATTGATCGCTTTGGAAGAAGCGGGAATCGCAGAAGATACGATTGTGATTTACACCTCTGATCATGGAGATTGGTTGGGTGATCACGGTCTTGTCCTAAAAGGGCCTATGCACTACGAAGGACTCCTCCGTGTCGGCATGATTGTGCGTGGCCCCGGTGTGCCTGCTGGGAAAGTAGTTGAAGAACCAGTCTCGACGCTCGACCTCTCACCCACTTTTTGTGATTATGCCAAAACGGAGCCGCTGCTCACTCAGCATGGACAATCTCTCCGGCCGCTAATCGAAACGGATGATGCTACCCGTGATTACGCCTACTGCGAGTGGGAGTTGCTCCCAGCCCGCGTGGGTGTTGGGCTGTCGCTCCGTACCGTACGGACGAGAACGCATAAGCTCACGCTTGAGCTAGGTAGTAGGGCAGGTGAGCTCTACGATCTGGTCAACGACCCTGATGAAATGAC
>JBCCSO010000226.1:0-7174 GCA_039199965.1 Chloroflexota bacterium
CCCTTCTTTTTGAAAGCCAATTTTTTCGTACACATGCTGAGCGCGCGGGTTAAAGTCGTAAACTTCTAATTCGATCCGATGCAAATTGAGCTGGCTAAAGCCAAAGTCAACAATGAGCCGTGTGGCCTCTGTGCCCAACCCTTTGCCGTAGAATTCTGGGCCGCCTAAGGCAATACGGAAGCTGGCAGAGCGATTTTCATCGTCAATGTCATTCAGCACTACTTCGCCCACGTAAGCTGAGTCAGAATCATCTTTTTGGGTAATGGCAAAATCATACCGGTCATCGGCCGTTTCTATCCGCTTGCAAAAAGCCTCAACCTGTTCAAGGGTAAATTCGGCCTGCGTACCAGTTAGCCTCATCCCCTCTTCATCGGAGAGTGCAGCAAACATCGCCTCAGCATCTTGTTTGGCCGTAATGGGCCGGAGAACTATTTTTTCGCCAGTTAAAGTTGGTTTTTTCATTGAGTATCCCAGTTTATCATCCACAATCTAAAAGGATGGCTGTCTAATCCATCTCATAAATAGCTCTGGCCCGCACGCCAGCCTGACCAATACGAGAAACCACCCGATCAATACCAACCAGCGCCCGGTCCTTTACATCTTGCGTAACACCCCGCGCCGTGTGAATCGTGACCTTCATGTGGTTAAACGCCTCACGAGAAATTTCGGCCGGTTGATCATGATTCCGCACCAGCACACCGATCCCAAGCTGCTCAATGGCGTCAAACAGCCATACAAAACGAATAACCGCGTTGTAGTCAGTACGCAGCTCTCTTAGCGAAAAGCTCTCCATAAGCAGCGTAAATTTTGATTCTGAGTTGAGCGGTTTGCCATCTGTCAAGCTGTCCCACGTTTTGCTTAAAAACACAAACCAATCGGTTTCATACATCGGATTTTGCACCGCACTGCGGAAGTTAACCAGCACGCTAACCCGATCTTGCTCAACCTGCATCTGGTACACCATCTGTTCTTCTTCATAAAGTGGACCGGTGGCCAGCGTATCAAATAGATCCCATGCTTTTTCAGCTTTGCTCACTACCGCATCAGCTGGATCACCCGTGCGTAGGTCAGGTCCCTCAAAATAGTAGAGAATAGGCGAGTTTTTCTCCAAGTCAAGCTGCGGAAAATCATACTGATTAGAAGTGCCAATCACCAAAATATTTTGCTCCGTCATGTCTGGCAACGTAGGAGAATATCCGCTAGGCTCCACCTCGTCAGCAAAAATAATGCGCATGGGGCCAATTGTTTCCTGAAGAAACTCAGACAGGCGCGGCCGATCAAAGCGATGTTCTTCGGTATCCCACGCATAAAATCGATGCAGTTCAGACCACTTGCGCACAGACAGCAGGCTAACCGGAACGCCACAAAACATTCGTTTGGGCACGCTGTAGCGCTTTTCATGAATGTTTATCATGACCGGAGCGATGGGGTCGGGCAGGCCAACATACTGGCGCAAAACACGATCCAGCAGATACAAGAAGGTTGTTTTACCCGTCCCGGGAACTCCGCAGATGACAATTGGAGAGATAACTGTTTCTTCTGGCTCAGGCAGCGGCCTGTTCCACCAAAAACGTCCCCACTGGCCAGTTGACTCTAGCTCTGTTTCTTTGCTTGGTTCTGCAAACGACGTCTTCAAAAACGCAGCAATTCGCCCAACAATTTCCTGATGTTCCGCGCCAAACTTCGTGGGGTCCAACCCCGCCTCGTGCGCAGTATCCACCACTGCCTGCCAAAAATCGGCCGCAAAAAACTCTGAGTCAATGTCAAGAAGATTCGACATAGATTGGAATTTTATCGGCAGGGTGCTGGTTGCAGGAATAAAGCCTTACATTCTAGTAGAATTCTTGCTCAAATCAATTTGTTTTGGGCTCACACAATCAAATGGCTTTGCTGTAGGCTACAGGCATTCTCCTCGGCCGGGTGCCCATGAAGGACACCCCACAGCTCGTTTTGCGTGAGTCCTATTGTCAAAATACAAAGCAGGAGGCTTGGCGATGAAACACGCTCCCGATCACATTATTTATTTTGTTCCCAATTTGGAAGATGCCTACGATCATTTTGAAAATTTACTGGGTGTTCGGCCGGTATTTGGCGGCCAACATCCCGGCCGGGGTAGCCACAATGCGCTCCTTTCCTTAGGGGATAGCTGCTATCTGGAAATCATTGCGCCCGACCCAACCCAGCCAACACCGCCAGCCCCACGTTCATTTGGGATGGATTCATTGTCAGAAGCCAAGTTGCTCCACTGGGCGGTGACCAGCACCAATATGGATACATCGATATCAGCGGCCAAGGCGGCCGGTTATGATCCCGGCCCAGCCTATGATGGCTCCCGCTCACGAAGCGATGGGGTTTTGATGGAGTGGAAACTCACTCGTCGGCCGGAAGGCGTAGAAGGCAACAATCCTCCCGGGGACTGGCTGGTTCCATTTCTAATCGATTGGGGAGAAACGCCCCATCCCGCTAAAAACAATCCGGCCGGTTGTACTCTGATCAGCGTGGAAGCCACTCATCCTGATCCTAGCAGTGTTCAAACAATGCTAGACGCCCTGGGCGCAGAATGTGCTGTACAACAAGGTGAAGCAGTACAGCTTATCGCCACCATCGACACGCCAAACGGACAGGTCAAGCTCCATTAACGGTTTCTTCGCGCAAATAAGCTGAGATATTTGTACGCCTACATACAATTTTAATTTGTGAGCCGTACTGTTTGCCTAGGATGTTAGCCACGAGCGAACTACTGTACTATTTTTTGTCCTGCATACATGAACTAAGGTTGATGAATCTACGCATGGCTCATGAAGCATTGTATCTAGCGCGTAGTAACTTATTGAAAAGGTTAGACGCCCTCTTCGCAACATTCATTCATCAACCTTATGCATCATTTATTCTCATTATCTTTACCATTCAGCTTGAAAGCAGTGCCGTACCTACTGTTTCTGGCGATGCTGATTCCGTTTCAGAGCATTTCGGCCGAAACAGATGGCATTACTCCTACCCCTACCCCTGTTATCGTGGATGACCCTACTGCCACACCAGAAACGGGGACAATTCCTACCCGAACTCCGGTCCCTACAGAGACACCCATCCCACCGACGGCTACCCCCATTCCGCCAACGGCTGAGCCTCCCACGGCCACCCCACGGCCACCGTCTAATAGCGGGCAGAGCAGCCAACCACCCACGGCAACACCAACTGAAATCCCTCCTTTACCGCAGGACATTCCAGAGCTAGGTCGTGGGCCAACTTATGGATTTATTTCATTTATGTTGGGCTTTGCGCTGATCTTCACCATATTGTCCGGCTCGCTATGTTTTGCTGTTTATAAAGCCATAACCAAGCGCTAATTTTCTCTAAAATGAAGTTGCGACACTATTTCCGCTGGCTACAGTCTGCACTGCTGTGTCTGAATATTGGAATTGGTGTTGCAATTGTTGCTTTAATCATCAGTGGGAGCCCTCCAGAACCGCCTCAACCGCTTGTGCAACCATCGCTTGAAGAAACAGAGCAGGTGATTGCGCAAGTGGACACCAACCCCAATGTTTTGCTCAATCGGCCCACGGCCGACATTACATTAATGGATCGATTGGACACAGGCCTCTACAAGCTTTCAGAAAATGTCATTGATCAGGTAGACAGGTCACAACAAGCCTTTGCCAGCGCCACTGGTCAAGTTAACCGCTCAAGCGCATTGAGCAACAGCGCTGATCAACCTCGCGACTCATCTCTTAATGTGAGCCAATCTTACTTAGATAGCTTTGTACCGGCTAGCTTATTCGAGGAGTCCAACTCGCCTACAGTTCACGGTTCTCTTACCATCCCTAAAATTTCACTATCAAATCAAATTGAACACATTCCGCTCGTCAACAGCGTGTGGGACATCACCGATCTAGGGGCTAAAATTGGCCTTTTAGAAGGGACGGGCAGACACCCAGAAGATGATCAGGCGATGGTTTTTGCCGGGCACGCGGCCGTATTCTGGCCGCTAAGAGGCCCATTTGCCGACCTACAAAAGCTTCTGCCTGGTGACGAAGTTATTTACATTCACGAAAACAAGCGCTACAAGTATGAAGTGTCTCGCTTAGTTTTCGCTGATCCATCACGGGTCGATTTAATTTTAGATAAAGGGGGTGACCAATTGGTATTGGTTACCTGTGGAAATGTTGATTTTTCCACAGGGCTTGCTGAAGACAGGCTTATTGTCACCGCTGACCTTGTCTCAGTAGATGAGTTGATTTTCGACCAGAGCAATTAGGATTCATCAAAAAGCATCAGGCTCGTACTTCGTAACATTAAAAACCTTAATTCTTTGTGACTGCGAGTTTCAGCTTCGACATTAAGCGTAGCGACCTTGGCCTCCGACGAGAAAGGTAGACTGAGCTTGTCGAAGTCGAGATCACACTTTGTAAATACTTTTGTTACAGAGTAGTAGCTTTTTGTTATCTTATTAGTGTCTAAAATGCCGGGTGCCGGTTAACACCATAGCCAAGCCTAACTTATTTACTGCCTCGATTACCTCAGCATCTCGTACAGAGCCACCCGGCTGAACCACGGCCGTTACACCAGCGGCCGCAGCCGCTTCAATACCGTCAGCAAACGGGAAAAATGCGTCTGATGCCATCGCGGCGCCTTGGGCTTGCTCGCCAGATTTTTTGGCGGCCAGTTCAACCGCATCAATCCGGCTGCTCATTCCACCCCCTATTCCCACCGTAGCGTTCCCTTGCGCAAACACAATCGCATTTGATTTCACATGATTCACCGCCTCCCATGCGGTACGCAGAGACGCTTCTTCAGCCGCCGATGGTTGCCGCTCGCTCACCACGTTCCAAGTCGCAGTTTCAGGATCTCCCATATCACGGTCTTGAATCAAGACACCACCTTTAATCGACCGAATCTCCAGCCCAGCCTCAGCCTGCACGTTGGAGCCTAAAGCAATTAGCCGACAGTTTTTCTTCTTTTCGGCAAAATATGTTCGAGCTTCTTGGCTAAATGATGGGGCCACGATCGCTTCCACAAACAGCTTGGCTTCACGAATCTTCTCTGCAAACGCACCGTCGACCGGCCGATTAACCGCAATGACACCCCCAAATGCAGAAACTGGATCAGAAGCAAGAGCGGGCCCAAAAGCCGCATCAGCCGATTCTGCCGTAGCAATCCCGCACGGACACAGATGTTTGACGATGACAACTGTAGGATCTGCATAGCTTTCTGCTGCCCGCCAAGCCGCATCGACATCAAGTAAGTTGTTGTATGAAAGCGGCTTCCCTTGAAGCAGCTGGCCACCTAGCGGGCCTGCATTGGGATCAGCCGCATACAGTCCGGCCGACTGATGTGGGTTCTCACCATAGCGCAGGGTCTGAGTCTGGGTCAAATTCAGCGAGACAGTGGCAGGCATCCCGCCTTCTTCGGCCGTTAGGCTTGCCATCCAAGCCGAAATTGCGGTGTCGTAGTCACGCGTATGTTGAAACGCTTTCAGGGCCAAACGCTGCCGTGTTTCGGCCGAAATGTGCCCCTCATTTTTTAATTCATTTAGGATCACCCCGTAATCCATCGGATCAGATACGACGGTTACCCGATTAAAGTTTTTAGCAGCCGCGCGCAAAAGAGTCACGCCCCCAATATCAATCTGTTCAATAGCGTCTGCTACCGTTACATCTGCTGCAGCGATTGTTTCTTCGAACGGATAAAGATTGCAGACAACCATATCAACCATTTTGATCCCGTTTGCGGCTAGGTCATCCCGATCATCCTCAATGTCACGGGCCAATATTCCCCCGTGCACGGCCGGATGAAGAGTCTTGACGCGACCTCCCAGCATTTCGGGTGCACCAGTCACGGCCGATACTTCACGTACGGTTAATCCAAGACCAGCCAGCTCCCGCGCTGTACCGCCACTGGCTACCAGCTCCCAGCCCATCTGAGCCAGTTGGCGGCCGAATCCGGTCAGCCCCATCTTGTTGTAAACAGACAAAATTACTCTTGGTTTCATAAACTTTTAATCTTCCTCCAGTCAAAAACAGAACCAAACCATGAAGTCATTCAGGTCTCAAAAGCCACTTAAAGTAGGACCAATCCCGTTTCCGAAGCGATATGGTCATTGCAGAATCCGATGCCAGATGTGTAAACGAGGGAAGTGCAGGCTGTGCAAATAATACCCATATTTTTGGCAGCTTTCAGCAAATGTAATCATTGTCACATTCAGATTGATCACCGTTTACAACACGCCTGTTAATCTTTTTCATTTAGTACCAATATCCTGAATTATGTGACAATTTTCATAGTGCGCCTACGTAAAGCGTTTTAATCTGATGGCAACACACGAAGGAAATGTTCATTGCTGTTAAGAGCTGTTTTGCCCGCTGACACCTAGGAAATAAAGGAGGCAAAGCAAACGGTTAGTCGTAAAAATAGCGTGAATGGGACTGTGCAAAAATTAAAAGTAGCAGGATAACTATCATGATTATTTCTATGTTTCTGGCCCATTTGGTCGGGGATTACGTACTACAATGGGATAGTTTGGCGAAATGGAAGAGCGAAAAGGTGATCGGTGTTTTGGCCCATGGGATGGTCGTTACAGCAGTAACGTTTTTGTTTGTTTTACCATTTGAGCCATTCTGGTGGCGAGGCGCCCTCTTTATCAGCATTTGCCACATTTTGATCGATCTAGCCCAACTACCACTCTCCAAACGGCCGGTCGATGGGGTCGTACCGCTCGCACGTTTTGCGGCCGATCAAACATTGCACGCAGCTATTATTCTCGTAGCTCTGTTCTTAGGCGGTTTTTTCGAGATTGGCACATTCTGGACACAGATCACAAACGAAATTCAGTCAAGTCCGGCCATGGTTTACATTCTGGGCTACACCTTATTGGCTATGCCCGCTTGGGTCATCCTTGAGTTCACCGGGTATGGCTTGATTCAAGGCACAGCACCAGATTTTAGTCGAGCAACCAACAAATATCTGAGTAGTTTAGAACGTTGGCTCATTACAACATCTGTTGTTACCGGTCAATTTATTTTGATCCCGGTCATCGCAGCACCTCGTTTTATGATCGAAAGGCAGGCCATGATAGAAAAGACTGAATCAACCATTTACCTAACTAAATTACTGGGAAGCGTTGGCCTCGCCATCGGTATCGGACTCGCGCTCAAAACAATCGTTTAAACTCAAATAG
>JBCCSO010000227.1:0-7161 GCA_039199965.1 Chloroflexota bacterium
AACAGTAATAATGCAGATGAAACGAACTGCAATAACCATGGCTGCCAACAAGCCTTCTTGCTTGACAGAAATGGGTCCAAGCTGCCCCACTATGGTTTCGCCAGATAAAAATGGGAGCGAGGCGACGATACCAAACAGAATTAATCCCGGAATTTTTAATCGGCCGGATAGGAATTTAAACGGTAGGTTTGAAAGCGAATAAAGTATCGCTGTAACCACCAAAAGGGCTGGTAACAAGCGAATATCCTCTACAAAGGCAAATGCAAACGCCAGTACAAAAAGACCCGCTATTTTGTAACGGGTTTCCCAGCGGTGTAGAGGAGAATCTAAATGTGCGTAAGCATCAAGCTCTTGCTTCACTCAGACCCCCTAAAAGCTCAGGCTTCACTCGGTTCAGATAACCTACCAACGCGGCTGTCAAAAAGCCTTCTACTAAAATGAGTGGTGAGTGGGCCAAAGTGAGTAGCCAAGTTGCCTGCCGTTCAGCGGCCGGATCGATAATGTCCGCTGGAATGGTCAAAAAGATAAATCCGAAGAACAAAAGGACTGATAATCCAACACCCACAGCCCCAGCAACGAAGCCGGAAATTGAAAGGCCACGTTTGTTATTGCTCAACGCTCGTTTAGTTCCCTGAAATG
Source organism: Chloroflexota bacterium (assembly GCA_039199965.1). Classification (GTDB taxonomy): domain Bacteria; phylum Chloroflexota; class Anaerolineae; order Promineifilales; family Promineifilaceae; genus WTJY01. The sequence continues at coordinate 640 of JBCCSO010000227.1, forward strand.
CGAAGTGTGCAATGATGGCCGGGACCCCTAGAATAACTGCATTCACACCCAGCGTTGTTAGTCCACCGTGCCCAAAAATCATAGCTTGGAGCAGCAGTCCAATCAAGATAGACGGCATGGCAAACCACCCTAAAAGCGCCCCAACTAATCCGCTTAGCAAAGGATGGATGCTGGTAGGTGGGATCGGAATGTGAATGAGCGAGGTTATGAAAAAAGCAGCCGTCATGAGGGCTACTTTTGGAATTTGCTCTTGAGCATTTTCCGCTTGATTTATTTTTCGGACCGAATAGTAAGTGAGTGCACCTGCAATGACGTATCCGCCAGCTGCTACGGTTGCTGGAATTAATCCATCAGGTATGTGCATAATTTTGTTCCTCTTCCGTTTGCTCTTTTTTGCGGGCTGAGAAGTAGAGGGCGGTCCCGATGAATCCCCAAACCACAGCGGCCGCCATAATTAGTTGTTGTGCAGTGGTTTGGCCGCCTGTTGAACTAGCTGTTCCCCCACCCACTGGTATTGTGATAATTTCCCCGTGTCCGGCCGAACGGACCTGGACGCTATAATTTCCAGTAATTTCAGGGTCTGGATCAAATGAGAACTTGCCATCAGAATCAGCCACCCCTTTCAACCATGGAGTTTGCGGGTCATTTGGCGCATATACAGTTATTTGTGCATCAGACATCGGCTCACCGGTATCAAATCCAGCATTCACCCGCACGGTTGAAACGAGAGTGTAGTTAATATCGGTGCCATGTGCGTTGGCATCACCAGCTTCATTATAGAAGGATAGTAAGAGGCCTAATACGATTGCGCATCCAATCGCCCAGTAACCATTAAGTTGCAAAGTTTGTTTCATAGGTCAATTCGTTCACTCCATGAGAGCTTAATTATTGCAAATTTTTGCAGTAATAACTGTATTCTCATATAAACCTCAAATTTGCAAACTGTTTGCCAATATTTTGTCCAAGTATTCTTCATGATCAGGTATTGAATGCCAAAAATGTCGCTGTTTTGCTAACGGTGGTCTTCAAAGCAGTCTAAACCGTAGAGATGTGATAACATCACAAGATCAATGAGTAATGAACACCGGCATAACCACCCACCTATCGAGCCAGAAGTTTTTCTTTCAGAACTGAAAACAGAGCTTCATTCTCATGGTTACCGCTTTACTCCTCAGCGCAAGCAGATCATTGATGTGTTTTTAGACAGACACGGACATTTGACGCCTAGGGATGTTTATGATCACTTAGAGCAATTGTCAGCTGCTATTGATCAAGCAACTGTTTATAGGAGTCTTGAGTTCTTTAGTCGATTGGGTATATTGCACACATCCCAAATTGCTGGGCAAACTGTCTTTGAGCTGTCCCAAGCGGTGACCCACCATCACCTTGTCTGTCGAAAATGCGATGAGGTGCTGCCGCTTGATGATCACCATTTTGATCAACTGGTTGAGCATTTGTGGGCTGAACACAAATTTAAGGCTGAGCTTTCACATGTAACCATCTCAGGATTATGCTCTAAATGTACATAGCTACTCCAAGTGATTGCTACCTTTTGCCTGCAAAAAAGTACTGCCAGAACCTAATAATAGCTACCTATTACATTAGACCAGACTAGCGGTTTGTCAATCATGACGTGATGGAAATTTCAGCAGGATAAACCACTGTGGGATACGTCAAAGGTTTCCATCTATCCATCCTTGACATAGCACTAGTTTGGGTGGCTCCTCTCTAGTCATCAGACTTAAAAACCAGTCCGGTCTTTCGAAAACGTAATAGGATTTACTTAGGCCAACCCCGAAAAATAAATGCCCAGAGTCGTTTGTGTAGCGTTTGTTGTAAGGCGATTTAAATGCTAGATGTGGGCAGTTTATCGTGTGTAATCGCCCTCGCAAAAATGGGCAACAAAAAAGAGGCCCCGGATCACCGTGAGCCTCTTTTTTTATTTTAATAGTTTGTGAAAACTAGTAGCGGTTTCTGTCGCCACCGTAACCACCACGGCCGCGATTTCCGCCGCCGTAACCACCACGGCCGCCGCCGCCACCACGGCCGCCGCCGCCGCCACCACGATTCTCACGTGGACGTGCTTCGTTTACAGTCAAAGTACGGCCGTCGACCTCAGAGTCGTTAAGGGCCGCAATTGCAGCAGTTGCCTCCGCATCGTTTGCCATTTCGACAAAACCAAATCCGCGTGAACGATTGGTCTCACGGTCCATAATGATTGTCGCTGAAGTGACTGTCCCGTGTTCAGCAAACAAGTCCTCGAGTTGATAATCGTCCCATGCGTATGGCAGACCGCCAACAAATAATTTTTTCATTTTAAAGAATCTCCTATTGGGTGCTTTCGTTTCACCCGCTTACATTAATCTTGGCCATGCTCATCTAAGTTTGCGTGACCGTATTCGATCTCTTCAGCCGTTGCCGGCCGGATATCTACAATTTCAACATCGAATGTTAGAGTTTCCCCTGCCAAAGGATGATTGGTGTCAAGGATCACCTCGTCGTCAGTGATTTCATGAACGAACGCTTCCATCTCCTCGTTTGATTCATCATCATTCAAGTGAAGCAGCATGCCGACTTCCAACACAAAACCTTCAGGGAACAGCTCCCGTCTCATTGCATGAAAACCGTCTTCGTCATAATCGCCGTATGCTTCATTCGGGCTAACCGTAACCTTGCGCGTTGCCCCAACTTTTAGACCTATCAACTGCTTTTCAAGGCCCGGAATGATATTTTCATGACCGTGAAGATAGTAAAGCGGTAAGTCTGGTTCCGATTGGTCGATTACTTCGCCAGAGTCTAGCGTGAGAGTGTAATTAAATCCCACAACCAGATTTTCGGAAATAACAGCTGAATTGCTCATATTAAACTCAAAAAATCGCCCCAAAAAATGGGCCGGTAATTTGAAAATGGTATTTCTATGTAACTAATTTGGTACAAACGGGGAGTAACTTTTTGTGTAGTTCCCATTAGGGAGCCAAACAGTGACAGAATACTAAAATAAAGTTCGGTGTGGATTTTTTAGGAACTTGAACGACTGAATTAGAACTGACTCTGTCATTGACTGGCTAAACTGCAATCCACTAACGAACCGAAGCATAAACGATTCTCGAGGTGGGGTCAACAGATTTGAAGGAGTTCAACAATTGTTCGAATATTTCTAACGAAAAGAATAATTCTGCGTTTGGTCAAAAATTTGAAAAGTCACACGGCTAAAGCTCCTGCTGCACCGGCTTTGTGTAACTGTGAAACGCACTTCAGTTGGCTTGATGCCGGTTGCAAGCACAAGATCTAATGGTTATGAAGATTCAAAATATAATTTATTACCTCTTATTGGCCCTTTTGCTTAGAGCTTGAGCCAACGCGTATTTTTTAAGATATCTACTGCTGACGCCCATTAAGTGAGCTCTTTTGCTTGCACTCAGATTATTTTGTTAGGTGCGGGACCCCGCTAATTACTTTCTGAAGCTCTTCCATGCGCACCGGCTTGCTAATATAGCCGTCCATTCCGGCTGTTAAATAACTTTCTTTGTCACCCGCTAGTGCATTCGCGGTCATGGCAATAATGTGGGGTTGATGTGCGGCTGGCCACTCTTGGCGGATAATTTTTGTGGTTTCGATCCCGCCCATAATAGGCATTTGAATATCCATTAGGACCAAGTCATACAAGTCGATCTTAAGTGCGTTAAGTGCTTCCTGACCGTTATTGGCAACACTAGCTTGGCACCCTATCCGCTTGAACATGGTGAGTGCCACCTTTTGATTAATTAGATTATCTTCAACTAGCAGAATTTTCAGTAAAGAAAGCTGCTTGGGTGGTTCGGTTTCTTCCGCTCGAGCAAGTGTAGACTGGTGAATTTGATTTTTGATCAAATAGTTAAGGGCATTGTAAATGGAAGAAGCTTTGAGAGGCTGCCGCACGATCTGCTCGTTTAGCTTTAGAGTGTGAGTAGAGCGACGATATCCATAGGGGACAATTTGGATAATGCTCAGATCTAGGAATTTATGATCAATTCTTAGCATCATTTCATGATTCGCAATTAGGACCGCCATCGCTGGATAATTAACGGAATCTTGCACCTTACTTAAATGGATCGGTTGGAATCCCCAAAACGTTAGATTTTCAGAGACAACATCTGTCTCTTCTTTAGTTAGGCCTATGATCCCAATCTCGACTGATGTGCGTTTTGGGATGGGTGAGGTGTAAACCGGTTGATCAGCCTTCATTGTAAAATGGAAGGTTGAGCCTTTTGCTGTCTCACTTTCGACCCAAATTCGGCCGCCCATTAATTCAACAAGTTGTTTGCTGATGGCTAACCCCAAGCCTGTCCCACCGTACTTGCGCGTGGTTGAAGAGTCGACTTGGCTAAATGACTGAAAAAGTTGATCTATTCGATCAGCCGGTATGCCAATGCCTGTGTCTTGAATCGAATATTGAATCAAGTTAGCTGTTGGTTCTTGGATCGCTTTAACTGTGATTTTGACGAATCCCTCTTTGGTAAATTTCACTGCATTGCCGATCAGATTGACGAGAATTTGACGTACGCGGGTGACATCGCCCGTAATGAGCTGAGGGACATTTGCCTCAGCCACATTTAGCAATCGAATACCTTTGTCAGCCGCTTTTGCTCCGAGCAGGTCTACTGCATTTTCGACAACAGACCTAATTGAAAATGGCTCGTGTTCAAGCTCGAGCTGCCCCGCCTCAACTTTTGAGAAGTCAAGAATGTCGTTGATGATAGTTAGTAAAGAGTCCCCGCTTGAATGAATGGTCTCAATGAAGTCCTGCTGCTCTAGATTTAGATGGGTGTCCCGCATTAGGCTTGCTAAGCCGATAATGGCATTAAGCGGTGTTCGAATTTCATGGCTCATGTTTGCCAAAAACTCTGACTTAGCCCGATTGGCGTCTTCGGCCGCATTTTTTGCGTTCAGCATCGCCTCTTGTGCCGCTTTACGCTGAGTGATGTCCCGAATTATCGAAATGTGCGGGCTGTCTTGGCTTTGATCACCGATGCTTACAGCTAAATCAGCCGGGAACTTGCTGCCATCTTTGCGCTTGCCCATCACTTCTAATTGACCGGATTTTGAAAATAGCTCAATGCAATCTTGCTCATTTTCTTCACAAAAGAATCGATAGAATGGGATAAAAACAACCTCATCTAGACTGACCTGAAACATATTTTCAGCGGCCTTGTTCATAGACAGAATGTGACCAGCGTCGTTAAAAACAACGATGCCATCTACCACGCTGTCTAGAATCGAGCGTAATTTTTCATTGACAATCTGTAACTGTCGCTCTGCACTTTCTCTTAAATCTTCGTATAGAGTCGTCATCTCCTCAGACGAGATAGCCAGAGATCTTTCAGTCAAATAGCGATCCTGATCTGCTTGGGTGTAGGCGCGGCTGACGCTTTCAAGCAAGCGCTGCCATTGAGCCTCATTGGGTAGTTCCCCCTCGTTCAGCCTGATCCGTTTGAGCTGACGTGCAAGTACTTTGTGCATGGATGGTTAGGGTAGCTACTGAAAGATATCTAGCTACCGGACACTAATTTTTTGGCCGTGGATGAAATTGGATTTAATAAGAGTGATGAAAAAATATACGCGAGCATCCAGAAAATCCACAGCCAAAACTGATTAAAAGGGCTTTTTAAACTTTTATGTCAAGTAGCTCGAAAGATACACTATTATGTCGTATTTATTCAGCAGATTTCTGACCTGTTTGCTTTTGACATGGTGCGTGTTGCTTGGATGTTGATTCAACCCAACATACACCGCGCTTTAGAAAGCTAACTTAGGTGCTGCTAAGTAATTACATTTTTTCTGCTATTGTAGTGAGTGTCATGGTTTGATTGTGCAGATCGCAAGAGCCAGAAGCGTAGGGAGATATTTCACCATATGAATAAAAGCCGACTTGTTCTGACCCGTCTGGTAGTGCGTCGATAGTAGCTTCGAGTTCCTCTTCTGTTCGCTCACCCAAAACCAAGCGTCGTCCAACACAGCTAATAGCGATAGATAGAACGGGCTGATCGGTTTTGGCGTCAGAAACAGTTTTTAAGGCAGCATCTGCTGCGCCATCAATTAAGCGCTCAAAATTAGCTTTCATTAGCTGTGCACGATGGCCGACTGGTACATCGCCCGCAAATGTCATTGACTGTGTTTCTTCATCAACTGACAAAATAGTGCGTACCACGCTTTTCTCATCATCGGCCGATTCTCTGAGGGCAAGCGGGAAGAGCAGTGCAGTTCCGGGCAGGCCAGCGGCTCGTTCACCCAAATATGTTTTGTACAGTTCAAGGGCTGGTTTTCCATCTAATTCATACAGCGTATTGGCTTCTGATTTCGTGATGCGCCGCTCCGGACCAAAAATGTCCCAGCCACCTTTTGAGCCGTGGCCGATTGAAATAGCATCTCCGTAAAAGGCGACCGCATGAATAAGGTTTTGATGAATACCCTCATTGTTCAGCACCCACGTTTGCTCAAAAGCGGTGCCATCTCCAGCTAGGCCACCCGTAATAGTTACGTGTG
>JBCCSO010000228.1:0-7148 GCA_039199965.1 Chloroflexota bacterium
ACAGAAAGTAAAAGGATGAGCGTTGCAAAAAAGCTTTCAAACCTATAATTTGATAAAACCTATCATCTTTATTCAAACCGTTTGAATCAATGTCCTTGTCATGAAATCTATGTGCCGAAGCGATATTTTTCTCTGCATTCACTGTTTGCGTCATGATAACGGTAGGCTTTTATGACGTGCCCGAATCTTATGCTGAGTCTAATGAAAATTTATGTGTGGGCCTAAGTAATCTTCTCGTCAAATAACTAAGATGCGAAGCGTAGAGACGTCCCCCGCGGGCGACTCCAAGGTCGCGTTGCTAACAAGGGGCACTTCTACAGCAGTTTGGGTTTTTAAAAAATTAGCGAGAAGACCAATTAGTACAAGCAAATTAGTTTTGCACGGTGCTGTAGTCGGCGTCTCGCCACAACAGCACCGCACGATCAGAAACTGGCTCAACGAGTTTAGCTTGATGGAATACAATTCCGTGTGTATGCAGAGCGACGGCCGGAGCGCACCAATCATTTTTCATTTGTTTGTACTTACTGTTTTGCCCTAGAAATATGGCTGGGTTGAAATCTTGAAAAACACTTAAAGCTTCATTATTTGGAAACAGCTATAGTACAAAAGAAGTTTGACGAAGCACGAATCACGGGCATGCAAAATCGTCCGATACAACTTTTGGGGAAGCAGAGATATTTGCAAACCAAAGTTGTCCCTTCTTTTGGTTCTGCTATCTAATGTATTCCAGACATTAAATCTGGCGTCACAGGGGAACAAGCGGTGATCAATCCGGCCTACAGCACTTTCCAAGCATGGGATGCGGATGAAAAACTATAGAGATATAACTAAAAGTTGTGGAGGCCGCCGTTTAATTTGGTCGATCCACAACTTTTGACAATATTTCCCTGACGTATCTTTAATGCCAGTTGGCTTGACTCTTAACGATCCTTTCAATTTTAGTATGACTTGAAGTAGGAACGATGTCAGGATTTTATCGCACTACTTCAATTTTTCTGCTCTGCTCTCGATTACACCTATAATTACGGCATGACCAATAACCAACCCGACTTTTCCCAATGGATCGGCCGACAGGTTGTACATGAAGATTTCATCTCAGCCACACAAGCAAATTTAATGAACGCCACCATCAATCGCGACCCGGCGTTTCAACCCGGAGATCCTTTACCCCCGGCATGGCACTGGCTTTTCTTCCATGACGCTGTCCCTTTAAATGGTTTAGGTGTGGAAGGACATCCCAAATTGGGCGGATTCATGCCCCCTGTCTCTCTCCCACGACGGATGTGGGCAGGTGGCAGTCTGCAGTTTGAACGGCCGATCACAATTGGTGAAACAGCAACAAAAAGATCCCATGTCACACAGGTAGAACACAAAGTCGGCCGGTCAGGTGAGCTGTATTTTGTGACTGTTGAGCATGAACTATTTCAAGGTGGCTCAAAGTGCCTACACGAAAAACAAACCATCGTTTACCGTGAACCGACCGATCCTACAGACACACATAGAGACCCCCCGCCAGCGCCAGAAAAGAGCGAATTTTCGGCCGAAATCCAGCCCAGCCCGACCATGCTGTTCCGCTACTCAGCCCTTACCTTTAACGGCCATCGCATTCACTACGATGCTGATTTCTGCCGCGAACATGAAGGGTACCCAAATCTCGTCTTTCATGGACCGCTCACTGCGACCTTGCTGCTCGATCTGTTCTACAGAAAGTTTCAAGAAGAGCAGATAAAAGTTTTTGAGTATCGCGGAGTATCTCCGCTCTTCAACCCCGATCCATTCACCATTCACGGCACGCGGAAAGGGAAATTTGGCAAAGCGTGGGCCACCAACCCATTCGGTGGATTAGCCATGCAGGCTCAAATTACTTACTAACCACGATCTACTACCAACCATAACTACTCATGAAACCTCTTGATGGAATTCTTGTTGTCTCACTTGAGCAAGCGGTAGCTGCTCCGCTCGCGTCCTGCCGATTGGCTGATGCAGGAGCGCGGGTCATCAAAATTGAACGGCCGGGGGGTGATTTTGCGCGCGGCTACGATTCGGCCGTGTATGGCGAAGCTTCTTACTTTGTGTGGATCAATCGTGGGAAAGAATCACTGGTGCTCAATTTAAAGCAACAAGAAGACAAAGCCCTGATTGAAAGAATCTTAGCCACAGCTGATGTGTGGATTCAGAATTTAGCCCCCGGTGCCACAGATCGGCTTGGGTTAGGATCTGATGATTTGCGCCAGCGCTATCCACAGCTCGTAACCTGCGACATTTCTGGGTACGGGGATGGAGATTATCGGGACATGAAGGCGTACGATCTGCTGGTACAGTGTGAAAGCGGCTTGGTCAGCATCAGCGGGGCAGAGGGTGAATACGGCCGGATTGGGGTCTCTATTTGCGATATTGGTACGGGGATGAACGCCTATTCCGGCATTCTTGAAGCCCTCATGATGCGGCAACGCACGGGTAAAGGGAGCGCGGTCAAAACGTCTCTATTTGGCACAGCGGCCGATTGGATGACTGTGCCGCTCATGCAGTCTGACTACGGCAACAAAGCGCCTAAACGAGTTGGCTTGAATCATCCAACCATTTCCCCATACGGTGGCTATCGTTCAAAAGATGGGCAAACGGTCGTCATTTCAATCCAAAACAACCGGGAGTGGGCCCGACTGTGCCAAGATGTGCTTGACCGGCCGGACATGGTTGAAGACCCGCGCTTTGCAACAAACAATGCCCGGGTCGAAAATCGGCCGGAGGTGAGCAGCGCCATCAATGCTGCATTCGGCCGGTTTGACAGAGAGGATTTGATTGAAAAGCTGCGTACGGCCGGAATCGCCTTTGGTTCGGTTAACTCTGTCGAGGATGTTTCAACCCATCCCGCTATGCGCCGCTGGCCGATGCAAGTGAATGATGAAATTGCGCAAATGGTGGCCCCAGCGGTGATGACAGAGTTTGATGATGGCAGCTTCCGGCCGGTGCCAAAGCTGGGAGAGCACTCGGCCGCCATCCGTCAGGAGTTTGGTTAATATGCGGTGGTTGGGGTTAATTTTCCCGCTCCTTTTTGTGGCGTCTGCCCTCTACGTGGCTTACACCATCATGCGCGATATTCGCAGCGGACACACGACAATGCACAGGGGAAGCGGGCCTAATTTACACTTCAGCCGTCGCAAGCAGCCTTTTGAATTTTGGGGAACAATCGCCCTGAGTGCGGCCGGGGTGGCTTTAATCGGTTACGTGGGGTACACGTTTTTCAGGGTCATTTGGGAGAGTCTTTGATCAAGTAGCAGCAGTTTGACACCGATATCCCCCATCACTGGAACCATATACACTCAAATTGATCAATAAACTGCACAAATTAGCAACTAGTTTGCCTATTCGAAAATCAAAGTTAACGTTGTAGGCGCAGTTTTTCAAATTTTTAGCAGAGCCTGCAGCCGTTTCCTGAATATCACGTCTACACGTTCAAAATTATTTGGGGGAGAGGCAAGGAGAAAGTTTTATGAACAGGAAGAATGGTAAAAAAAGACTATTCAAACCAAACACATTGATTTCAATCTGTATCTTTTTAATACTGATTTTAGCGAGCTGTAACTCAAATCAAGAGGATTCGCAGCCCGCAGAAGAACAACCGGATGAAGGCTCTAGTGAGCAAGCGGGTGAAGCAGACGGCGATTCCGAAGATTCTGATGGGTCAAGCGGAGAAGCTGAGGAACCCGAACCGTCTGAAGCATCAGAGCCGTCGGAGGCAACAGAACCCTCAGAAGGTGATTCAACTGAAGATGACCCCTCAGCAGATGATTCAACTGGAGATGAATCATTAGGATCTGAAGGGGAAGATAGCGCTGTCACCGAAGACCCAGGAACAGTTAGCGGCAAGTTACAAAACGACGGCCGGATTGAGTTTGAAGCAGGTACAACCAGCACCACTATCGAGGGGGAAATTGAGGCTGGCGCAACCAATACCTACGTGCTGCAGGTCGCTGATGGTCAAGTTATGACGGTTAATTTAGCAGGCCTAGATGGTGCTGGGATTGGTTTAAGCGACAGTGGAGGACTGCTCCTTGAGTCGGAAACCCCAGTTACCTCATGGACGGTGGATTCTTTAACGGCAGGCGACATCACTCTAACCGTAGCCAGCCCAACTGAAGGGAGTTACGAGCTCTTTGTTTCTGTAGAAGATTCTGCACCGGCCGCTGATGGAACACCGGATGGCATCCCGGTTACATTAAACCCGCTGGGCGAGGTGGTCCTAGTTTTCCCCGGTTCAGACGCAGCAGCCCTTCGAGATACCTTTATTCAAGTTGATGGTATTGAAGTGTACAAAGCGGGCGAAATGACACCCTCTTTCACCATTCCCTATCGTTCTGAAACAGAAGTACCGGTTAGCACAGACACACTTATTGTAGAAGATGTGAACTTTGACGGCTTTACTGACTTAGGTATACCGTTATTTACGACGGCTGGATCAAACTTACCGCTAGCCTACTGGTTGTGGGATCAAAGCATTGGTCAGTTCATCCGCAGTGAACCGTTTGATGTTCTAATAGCCCCCACCATCATGCCAGATAAACGGATTCTGACGTTCTCTCGTTTTGGAGCAGGCAACATTGACTATGTCCTGTTCATGGTTGGTAAAGGTGGCCCAATTGCTGTTGCGCGGCAAAGTTGTGAATTTGTAACGGCCGATGATGGCGCCGCAGTAGCACGCAATATTGGTTACAGCATTGACCTGCAGGGGGTTGAAACACAACTTTTCACTGAAGACGCAGAAAGCTGCCTAGAATTTAAAGCGATGCCTTAATCCAAGCAAAGCGCGCTCACTTTGTTAAGCGGACAGGTTTCATTCTGCTTTTAGCCTTTGAGCAACTGCTTGATAATTGCTCAAAGGCTTTTTGTTTCACGTATATGATCGGCTGCTCGCTCCTTAAAATAGGGATTTTTACATCTTCAAGGGGCCGCTCCTAATTGTCTCAACTTAAATCCCGATCTTTACCAGCTTAACTTTAAATTTGGGACAATTATTTAACATTCAGCCCTTATCCTTCCCAGTAAACCCGATTACTAAACTCAGTTCTGATTTTAGCTTCCCATTCAGCAACTTCATCGACCGCTAACACACCATTCTCAACCCCTTCTTCCAGATGAGGCACAAAGCTGGCAGTTAGCGTATCTACTAGATTCTCAGGATCAAAGCCAAATCGCTCGCAAATCTGAGCCAAATTGAGCCCTTCATCCTCCATGAAAACGTGCATTTCATCATGGGTAATGCCTAGATAGGCTTCAAGCACGCTTTCAATTGGAGCATGGCCGCGATGTAGACCCAAGCGACTAACGCCCCATGCGGTTTCAACAAGGTCGTCTAAATCTGCAGCCGAATCCACTGTGCCGTCAAACGGGGAGCCGCCACCTGTACCATCGGCCGTCATTGTGGTGATCACTTCTCCTGTCGCGGATGAGGTGATACTTTCGGCCGATATTGAGCAAGCAATTAGGAAAAGTACGAGCAGCAAAGGGGAAAATGATTTCAAAATATTCATGTTGATTTTATCCAATAAATTGATCAATGAAGTTTGTAACAAGGCAGCGCAGAATCTATCTGCACCATACTCACTATTTTGATTATCTGTGTGAAGAAATTATTAAGCTCTAGATCAGATTGGATAAAGCGAATAAGCTCAATGGGAAGCTTAGCACTAAAAAGAAAGCTCATCTATTGAATGTGTGCAAAAGACCAGTCTGGTTTTGAAAACCATGCCCGTCTATGTCAGCAAGATCGCACACTTTTGCACCATGAGCCAAATAGAAAATAATTGTCTGAGCTTCAAACTATTTCCTTATAATTTTTTCTTCAGTTGTGAAGCAACAGACAATAAGTTATGCCAGCCATTTAGCTCATGTTCCTTAATTCAAAGCATAACAATCATCTCATCAACTACGACCCTGTTAATCCTACTTTTTGTTGCACTCGTACAACAAGCACAAATGGTCTATAATCAGAGTCCATGTCACTCGACTTCCAGCAACTAACCGATAGCCTGAGCCAAATGGCGCAAGCGGCCGCAGGGCGTACCTTAACACGTGAAACCCTGCTTGACGAAGTAGAAGTGTTTATGCGCAACAACGCCAATGCGTGGGACGCGCTGGAAGACGCCTATCAGTTTATTGATAAAGAAATTTTACAGGCGACCAACTATCGACCGTATCACGGTGCTCGTTTGCTCACGCCCGGCATATCGGCCGTTAATGCCGCTATCTACTCAGAATCAGCAGATTTGCCCCCAAAGGCTACTATTGTTTCCGTAGATGGCTCTCAAATTTTGCCTGATCGCCATGCGCCTTATATCTACTATCTCATCAATACCGGCGGTATCGTTTATCAACATGGCTCCGCAGTGGCACCAGAGGTATTTACGACTCCCGAGCTAATTTTTCCGGACGCGGATGAAATAGACGTCGGCCGATTTAGTAGTCCAACCAGCGTCTCAATTGAGCGAGATCAGGCTGAAATTGGCGAATTGGCTCGGCGCACCGTCGCCAATCGTCAGGGTGAAGGGCCGCTGCTAGCGATTATGGATCAGCGATTGCTCTATGTCCCGGCCGGAGAACTAGCTCCGCAATTTAAAGAGAAGGTTCTGAAAGAGTGGCAGCGTGAAATGAGCACCATTCGGCAAGCGGGCGGTTGGCTAGTAGGATATGTTGATCGGCCGGCAAAAAGCTCGGTTGTAGGCATGCTGCGCACCATCCACCCAGAGTGGTCAGCCGACGAACCAGATAATTTGGGCAATTGGAACGGGCTCACAGACGCCCAGCTCTTTGCCCGTTTGCTTGAGCCGGGCCAGCGCAGCATCGTCTTCGCTGATGTATCACACGCCAACACTCGCTTCAAAAAAGCAGGCAAATACAATGAGATTTGTTTCTTCTATCTAAACTCAGCACAAACCGGTATTAACATTGCACGGGTCGACTTACCTATGTGGGTAGCACAGGATGATGGAGCGGTCAACACTGTCCACGCCCTTGTCTTAGATCAGTGTAAAATATTGGGTCGTTACCCTTATGTGCTCACCCGAGCAGATGACATGGCCGTAGTTGGCAAACAAGATCAAGCCGAGCTTGAGTTTCGCATCGCCCGCTTCATGGACCGTCAAGGGCTTGGC
>JBCCSO010000229.1:0-7079 GCA_039199965.1 Chloroflexota bacterium
AACCGGAATAAAGCTGCCATCGTCGTTTCTAATTACATAGTCCGGCTTGCCCGTTAGCATCAGGCGCTTGTGGAAAAGAGGTTTAGCTACCTTGTACCAAGAACCCGCGTCGTCATAGACGACATTGCCGGTTGGAACTCCGGTCCGTTGTTTAAGCCAAGAACTGAGCCAAATGGCAAAAATAGCAAAAGCAACGCAGATGATGGCCAGGGCGATAAGCTGATTCATGAAATGCTAGTTGAGCAGAAAGTAGAGGGTAATGAACAGCAGGGCCAAACCAATGAGCCCATAAGCGGCCCGCTGCAGAAGTATTGCACCCCGGACTGATCTAGCGTGTTGAGCATGCCGCTGGGTGCCGCGGGCCATCTCATTCACGTTGCGCGACTCTTCCCCCTGTATCCGCTGAAGCCACCAAGCTCGGTTGCAATACAGATATGAGCCGATCTCAGACGCCCTAATAATTTGCTTTTCGTTTCTTTTCATTTGCAACATTATCCACGATAATTTGCTGTATGAGCAATACCCCTCTGCCTCCGGCCACCTGCCCCGTGTGCCGCACCCCCATCAACCGTTTTAGGATCGCTATTTTGACGGGGCGGCGGCCGCAATTAGCGTGTAAGAATTGCGGAACGATGCTGACACCAGAACCGGTCACGCACAGGATCTGGTCTGTTGTTTCGTTTATATTCTTTTTCGCCTGCTTATTGCTAATCGTGCGCGTTGCCCGATTCTTTGTCCCCCTAAAAATTGTTCTTATCATGGGAATTGGGATTCTTCTAACTGCGTTCTATACCTCGTTTATGACGTTTGTTAAGGCGGAGTAATTTTGTTTAGAAATTCCAAACTCATTCAGGCTTCTGTGCTGGTTATGGTTTTATCGGGTTTAAACAAAATTACCGGTTTTGTTAAGCTCTTTTTGTCGACAGAGGCGTTTGGTACGGGAGCGGATGCAGATGCAATGGCGGCTGCGTGGCAGTTGCCAGATGTGTTTTTTGTGATGGTAGCTGGTGGAACGATGGCGGCCGCTCTCATCCCTGTCTACTCTGGGACCCTTGTGAATCGTGATAAAGAATATCAGCAAAAATTGGCCAATACCGTTCTAACGACTATCGCCATCATTCTGGGCGCAATGTGCATCACGGCCGCGATTTTTGCCCCGTGGCTGACTCGGGTTGTCATCGTTCCAGACTTTGCGCCAGAACAGCAATTGTTGACCGCAAATCTGATGCGGGTCGCGCTACTGGGCATATTTTTGTTTGGCCTTAGCAGTATTTTAGTCAGTATTTTGCACTCCCATCAGCATTTTTTAGCGCCAGCTTTGGGGGCTGTTTTGTTTGACAGTGGCTTTGTGATCGGGCTGTGGCTGGGTGCGGATACCTATGGTGTCTACGCAATGGTTTGGGGTGGGGTATTTGGTATCGTCATGCACCTCGTTGCCCAACTGTTTATGATCAGGCGATACAACTTAAGTTTATGGCCTGCGCTTGATTTCTCGATACCAGAAGTTAGGGAAATTTTGCACCTGCTTTGGCCGCGATTGGTTGTGCTGGTATCGCTTGAATCGGTGGATATTGTGATTGTGCGCCTTGCATCGTCGCTGCCAGAAGGGAGCACGTCTGCGTGGTTCTTTGCTAATTTGCTGATCAATATGCCGATTGATCTATTTGGCTGGTCGCTGGTGGTGACTTTCTTCCCGACACTGAGCGAGAAGTACAACTCAGAAAACATCGATAGCCTGCATCGTTCGCTCGAAGCCGGTTTACGCTATCTCTGGTTTTTGATTATTCCCAGCTTTGTAGGGCTGATTGCGCTTGGCCCAGCCGGGGTGTCCGTTTTAATGGAGCGGGGCGAGTTCACGGCCGACTCAACTATGCTCGTTTACTCGCTTTTGGTGATTGCTGCTTCCGGTGCGATATGTTTTATCAGCTATGAAGTTTTGTCGATGCTGTTTTTGGCGCGCCACAATACGTTTTATCCGATGGTGATTCAGCTTTCTAGTATTGTACTCAGCATCGGTGCGACCTACGCTTTTGTTGGTCCGTGGGGCATTTATGGGCTAGCATCCGGCCGATTGGTGTACACCGCTGCCATTATGCTCGCTGTTTGGCTCGCTTACAGATGGCTATTTGAGCCACTAAATGAAAAGTTTTTGGCTCAAGAATTTATTCGCAGTCTCGTGGCAGCCGGGGCGATGGCGCTGGCCATCCGGCTCGTCGCTCAGATAGACATGAACCAACTAATCTTTGTGGTTTTAGCTGTTCCACTTGGCGTATTGGTTTATGGGGCAGTTCACTACTTTTCCGGGAGCAATACGCTGCCCGAAATATTACAGGCGATTCAAGATCGGCGGCGTGTTGGTGAGGAAGTTGGAAGTGGTCAGTAAGAAGTAACTTGCGGGAAGCGAGTGATTCATTCATAGGAGGAAAAAGAATGGAAGAAAAGGGCGTAGCTTTAGTCATCGGTGCTGGCCCCGGTTTAGGTGGGGCTGTTGCACGGCGATTTGCGGCCGAAGGATACACGGTCTGCGCTACCCGGAGAAAAAAGGAGAGCCTCGACAATTTGGTGGCTGAGGTGGAATCGGCCGGAGGTACCATAGAGTCCTTTGGTGTAGACGCCCGCAAAGAGGAAGCGGTCATTGAGCTGTTTGAGCATATTGAGAAAGAAATAGGTCAACTAGAAGTTGTGGTGTTTAACATTGGGGCGAATATTCGATTTAATATCGTAGAAACAACCACGCGCAAATACTATAAAGTTTGGGAAATGGCCGCCTTTGCGGGTTTCTTGGCTGGCCGTGAAGCGGCTAAATACATGAAAGAGCGCGTCCGGGGGACGATCATTTTTACGGGAGCCACCGCCAGTGTGCGCGGTAGAGAAGGATTTTCAGCTTTTGCGGGTGCTAAGCATGCGCTGCGAGCTTTGGCTGAAAGTATGGCGCGTGAACTGATGCCGCAGGGCATCCATGTGGCTCACATCATTGTAGACGGCATGATTGACACCCCTTGGATACATGAAAACTTTGGCGATGCGATTGCCAAAATGCCTGAGGATGCCATCCTTGACCCAAATGATATTGCCGAAAACTACTTATTTATCCATAATCAGCCCCGCTCTGCGTGGACGTTTGAAATGGATCTGCGACCGTGGTGTGAAAAATGGTAACCGTAGCTGATTCGCAAACGAGCTGATCAGCATTTCAGCTCATTAGCCCGTTTGCTGATTGGCTGAAAATGAACGAAGTAAATGTGCTGATTAAGCTGAATAGCTTTAAAAATTCCCATGAGTAAAACAATCGATTTTTATTATGATTATGGTTCACCAGCCGCTTTTTTGGCGTGGACTCAAATTTTCGACCTTGCAGACAAACATGGAGCAACGGTTGTTAGAAAACCAGCTTTGCTGGGTGGTGTATTCAAGAATACCGGAAACAGTGCGCCCGCCAATGTGCCAGCCAAAGGCAAGTATCTTTTTAAAGACCTTGGGCGGTATGCAAAACGGTACGGGGTCTCTTTCCAGTTTAATGAGAACTTTCCTATCAATACGATTTATTTAATGCGTGGCGCACTGCATGCTAGACGTGAAGGATTTTTGCCTGAGTATGACAAAGCCTGTTTTGAAGCGGTTTGGTTAAACAATAAAAATATGAATGATCCAGCCGTAGTAACGCAGGTGATGACCGAGGCAGGCTTTGATGCGGCCGCAATCGGAGCAGCCATGCAGGAGCTATCGATCAAAAAAGAGCTGTTCGAAGTCACTGACGAAGCGGTAGCGGCCGGACTTTTTGGAATGCCAACCTTTATCATTGACGGCGAAATGTTCTGGGGGCAGGACCGCCTCGATTTTGTGGAAGAAATGATTCAAGGCTAGTGATTTCAGATGGATGATTTATGATTTTGGACGAACAAGCGGCCATAATCGTAAATCTACAATCGTAGATCTAAAATGATTGTAGAATTTAATGGTAAGCGGCCGCAGATTGCTAACGGTGTTTTTATAGCACCGACTGCGGCCGTGATTGGTGATGTGATCATTGAAGAAGGGGCCAGCGTCTGGTTTGGGGCAGTCATTCGCGGAGATTCTGGTCAAATTAGGGTGGGTGCAGGTACAAGCGTTCAAGACAATGTTGTGCTGCACGTCAACAATCGCCATGACACTGTCATCGGGGCCAACGTGGTGATTGGTCACGCGGCCGTGCTTGAAGGCTGTACAGTTGAGGATGGCGTGCTGATAGGCATGAGTGCTACTGTATTGGATGGTGCCAGCGTTGGCTCTCAGTCAGCAATAGCGGCCGGAGCCGTTGTACGTGAGAATCAAGAAATCCCTGCAGGCGTTTTAGCTGCTGGTGTTCCTGCCAAAATCCGTGCTGCATTATCTGATGAAGTTAAAGCTAGAATTGCGCGTGCCCCAAAAACATACCGCATGGCATCGGCCGCCTATCATGAATCGATGCGAATCTTGCCGGAGGAGTCTTGAGCCAAGAATCAATTTGCTGTGGTGCTTCACGTGATTCAGAGAATCCTGAAGTCGCCCAATCTCTCAAGAATAAGGCTGGATCAACTGAAGGAATGATTAAACTCGATGGGGGCGCTTTTTTGATGGGAACCGACTACAAAAAAGGGTTTCCGGCCGATGGTGAGGGGCCGGTCCGCGAGGTTTACGTTGATCCTTTTTGGGTAGACCCGTATGCGGTGACCAATGCCCAATTTACTGAGTTTGTGTCAGCGACAGGTTACAAAACAGAAGCAGAACGTTTTGGCTGGTCTTTCGTATTTCACCTATTTTTGCCCAAAAATTTTCCACCAACACGAGCGGTGCCGGGAGCAGAGTGGTGGCGGCAGGTGTTTGACACAAACTGGCGCTGCCCAGAAGGGCCGCAGTCGAATATTATCGGCCGAGAAAATTACCCTGTGGTGCATGTTTCGTGGAACGATGCGGTGGCTTTTGCCAATTGGGCGGGTAAACGCTTGCCGACGGAAGCGGAATGGGAATTTGCAGCTCGTGGGGGAAAGAAACAGAAAAAATATCCATGGGGAGATAGTCTGCTGATGAATGGAAAGCACCAGTGCAACATTTGGCAGGGCGTTTTTCCCAACAAGAACACGCGGAAAGATGGCTTTTTAGGCACTTGCCCGGTTGAGCAGTATCGGCCGAACGGATACGGACTCTACAATTTGTCTGGCAACGTATGGGAGTGGTGCTCAGACTGGTTTGATCCTGCATTTCACGTGAACGGGCCGCGTAAAAATCCGGCCGGTCCACCCACGGGGCAAGCAAAAGTGATGAAAGGGGGGTCTTATCTGTGCCACAAATCGTACTGTAATCGCTATCGAGTAGGGGCAAGAACCCAAAATACCCCAGACAGCTCAACCGGTCATATGGGATTTCGGCTTGTGCGAAGTGTTTAGACTGTAGCAAGAATATTGTCAATAAGCCGCGTATTGCCCAATTGAACCGCCATTGAAATAAGGACTTCTCCTTCAATCTTTTTTTGCTCGTCAAGGGTGACGCCACTTGCGATGGACGCATAGATAAGGGTAGCCTCTGGAGTCCTGTTGATCATTTCAGCAATAACTTGGCGCACTTTCTCAGCATCTCGCTCACCGGCCGCAATCATGTCAGCTGCAGTCTGGAGCGAACGATATAGAACAGACGCATGTTCGCGCTGTTCGGGCGTTAGGTAGCGATTGCGTGAGCTCATAGCCAGCCCGTCTGCCTCCCGCACTGTTGGGCACACAATCAAATCGAGATTGAAGTTCAGATCGCGCACCATTTTTTTGAGCACGATCGTTTGCTGGGCGTCTTTTTGTCCGAAGTAGGCCCGCGTGGGCTGAACGATATTAAATAACTTGCTGACTACCTGCGTGACCCCATTAAAATGTGTCGGCCGACTAGCACCTTCTAATTTTGTAGTGACACCATCAACAATGACGCGCGTGCCGAATCCTTCGGGGTACATGATCGCTGGCGTGGGCGTAAACACCATATCAATTCCGGCCGACTCTAGCATCTCAAGATCATGGTTTATGGTATGAGGGTATTTATCTAAATCTTCCCCCGGTGCAAATTGAGTAGGGTTGACAAAAATGGTAGCGCAAGAGAACTCGTTTTCTGAAACGGCTCTTTCGGCCAGAGATAGATGCCCTTGGTGCAAAGCCCCCATCGTCGGAACCAGCCCCCACGTAGCGGCCGGCTCCTCCCATCGTTTTTGCCTAATTTCTGTGATGTTGGCTGTGACGAGCATGAATTGTCTTTTGATAGGATGATAAGATGACGAGTTGAATAAAAGTTCAACTATCATCTCATCAACTTTCAACTCTTTACATGAGCGGCTGAATTTCCATACCGTAGCCAGCATCTTCGTTGGCAGCTTTGAGTGCATCGGTTGAACCAACAACCACAATCCGGCCGTTTTCGCTCACCTCTGCCAGCACATCACCAAACGCCTGTAAATCTTTAAGCGTGGTACCCATCACCTCATCACGGATTCGCTGACGATACTCATCTGTCGTATTGTGCAAGTAGCGCATAAGTGCTGTGCTCCCTTTAGCATCTGCCAGCTGATAGCCGTCCATCCCGCCAATAACACCAATAATCGCCTTGTCAATTTCAGACTGGCCTAGATCTAGATTTCGGAACCAGTCGGCCGCCTCACGGTATGTGTCGATGGTTTGAGTAAGGTTCGGATCACGGTAAGAGACAAAAGAGAACAATCCTGAGTTTGGATTGTAAGGCGACATCGCTCCATATGCTCCGCCCCGCATGCGTACTCGATCCCACAGATAGCTGGTGCTTAAGAAGTTTTGAGCTACCCGCCATGAGCCGTGATATGTAAAACCGGCCGCATGGACATCGGTGCCCATGGCAACATAATTGACTTGTGCTGGAATAGTCAAACCCTCATTGGCCGGGAACTGCCCACCAGACCATGTTTGAAACTCCGGTTCGGCTGCTGGCATACTGTCTAAGAACGCTTTGAGCTTGCCTTCAAATTCGACGTAGTTCTCACCGTCCAGCGTTGTGTCAGTCAGCATGATGTTGCGGTTGACCAGCAGGTTTTTAATGGTGTTGAGCTTGTTTACAAT
>JBCCSO010000230.1:0-7066 GCA_039199965.1 Chloroflexota bacterium
GATTTCCCGATCAACGCCAACCGTTTTTTCGGCCGGATTGATAGCGGTGACGGACCCCATTCGAAAATTAAGGTTTTCCTGATCACGAATTAAGTAGCGAATCGGTTGAGCGATGCGCTCTGGCTCTAATTCTGCGGCCGCGACCTGATAAAGCAGGGGCAAAAACGTATGATAATTATTTTTATCAACAATAAGCACATCTACGGGTTGATCTGCCAACTTGCGAGCCGCCCATAGCCCGCCAAATCCTGCGCCTAAAATGACAACCTTTGATCTCTTTGCCATTTGTTTACTCCTAACTGAGAAAAGAAAATCGACTTGTGAAATTATTCACAAATAATACCTCAATTATATTAAAGGTGCATAAATAATATCATCTTAATCCTCTCCAAAGGCGTTTAGATGATTGAGTGTCATTTCCAATGACGCCACAATATTGACACATTTTTGTGAAGGCTTTATAGAATGAAAGATTATATTCAATACACGTTCCAAGTATTTGCCAACTTAGTCAGTCTGGGCTATATCACTGTCCTAGCCTCGCTTTTGATAGCCAATGCTATGCTCAAGTCACAGTTTTCAGTGATGGCTCTCATTACAACCCTTAATATTTTTCTTTTTCTACCCATGGTTGGGGTCATTATTTTTGCTGTTTTGTGGCGAACAAAAATCGGTTTATTGTGTGCTTTGATCGGTGGAGCATTGCTCTATTGGTATCATCCATTTATCCCCCAGAGGCCGTTTGAGGGGCTAACCACAACGGAAGAAAATCAGTTAAAAACCCTGTCTTTCAACTTGGGTTGGTACACTACTCCACCGGATTTATTGGGACAAATGCTTGCCACACAAGAAGCGGATATTGTCGCAGTGCAGGAAATTCATCGAGTAGCTATAGATTTGTTTGGAACGCAGCTAGCAGAGCAATACCCTTATCAGATTTTAGACTCTAACACCGCCACGAGCGGCTTGCTCAGCAAACATCCCATCATTGAGTATGAATGGCTGTACCCTGAAGGGGGCCGGGCTATGTTACACGCCGTAATAGACTGGGAGGGTCAGCCAATACACGTTTACTCTGTCCATTTACTTCCCCCCCCACTCCGCTGGTACGATGCGCGCCATCTTGATCTTCCACCTGAACTTAACATGGATTATTTACCACGCGGCCTAAACGAGTGGCAGCAAAAGAAGGAAACTAATTTTTTGATCAACCACGCAGGAACAATTCAAGATCCGGTCATTATCATGGGTGATTTCAACATGAGCGACCAATCAGAATCCTATGCTTTGCTGCGCAATCACTTTCGTGATGCATATCGAGACGGTGGGTGGGGACTAGGCTTTACGTTTCCGAATGAAACTACAGTAAGGGGCATTCGCGTGAGTGTACCGCTGATTCGAATTGACTACATTTTCTACACCCATCAGCTGGATATTATTGAGTCTGATGTGCTGTGTTTCCCCCAGCGTTCTGATCACTGTGGTATTACCTCGAGCTTTGCTTTGCCTTGATCAGGCTATATCAAATCACATTTCCAAGTGATTGAGTCAATGATTCAAGCATAAGTGCAAATCTGCTAGCACAAACTGAGGTCATCCGACTTTGAGTGTCTCTCATTCTGCACACAGGTGCTGGATGAGATTAGGTCGATCATCAACACTGTTTGGCATGAAAAAGCTTTGCAACTTTTTGTGTGTTCTCTATTTGATCGCGCTTGTTTTGATTTTAGGAGTTGATCAAACCAGTCGGGCAGATTTTCCCCTGCTGGCGCTCATGACAACCTTTTCGATTTTGCTGTTTGCGCCACTTGCTGTGATTGCAGTATATGCGCTGTGGGATCGCTCATGGGTTTCTGGATCAGTGCTATTTGCGGGGATTGTGCTTTTCTTAGCCACCCATCCGATCTTTCCACAAAAGACCCTTCTGGCGACCGAAGCACTCAGCTCAACCTTTGAGGTGATGACGTTTAACACCGGGTGGAATCATACCCCAGCCAATCAAATTAAGTCGATCTTACAAAATCAAGAGGCGGATTTTGTTTCCATTCAAGAGGCAACATCTGAGCAGCAAGAACTGTTTAACAAACATTTAAACAGTCAGTTTCCCCATCAAATTTTTGATCCAGAGCAGTATGGCATTGGGTTATTAAGCAAGCATCCTATCATCGAACAAAGTTGGCTCCAACCACCGACAAACGGCCGCCTTATTTTACACGCCCGCGTTGATATAAGGGGCCAAGCGATCGACGTTTTTGTTGTTCATTTTTCGCTTCCTTCGATTCATTTTGATCCGATAGTTGGGCTTCCCATTGGCTTAAATGAGTATTGGCAAGCAGTTGAAATCAACTTTGTTTTAGAGCAAGCAAAATCCGCAGGAGGACCTGTTCTAATGATGGGAGATTTCAACATGAGTGATCAATCACACACTTACAAGGACCTAACTGCCCATTTCGGAGATGCGTTTCGTGACGTGGGATGGGGGCTTGGATTTTCTTTTCCTCACCAACAGTCATACAACTTTGAACAAGCGGGGCTTGTGGTCCCTTTACCACATCCCATAGTGCGCATTGATTATATTTTTTATGATGAGCAGCTAAAAGTGGTAGGCTCTCAAGTCAAATGCCTAAATGAAGGGTCAGATCACTGTGCTATGGTTGCAAAGTTTGGGTTGTCCTAATCCGGCCGGACCAAGCCATGTCGCCACGCAAATACGACTGCCTGCGTCCGGTCAGCCACATCAAGCTTGCCCAAAATATTAGTCACATGATTGCGCACAGTCCCCTCAGCCAAATGCAAGCGGTCCCCAATACCGCTGTTGGTTAAACCGGTTGCCATCAATTTAAGGATGGCAAGCTCACGTTCAGTCAAGCCATCCACAGCAGACGTTTGCACCGGTACCCCTGACTGCACATAGCTAAACAGCTTGCTGGCCACGGCCGGATCTACCGGCTTCTCTCCCGCCACAGTCCCCTCAATAGCGCTAATAATTTCCTCGCGGCCGGCATCTTTCAACAGATAACCATTGGCCCCCGCCCGCACCGCGTCTATAATCCAGTCCTCTTCATCATACGGTGTCAAAATGACTACGTGCGTGTTTGGATGCTGTTCTTTGATCGCTTTGGTCGCTTGCACCCCGTTCATGCGCGGCATCTTCAGGTCCATCAGCACCACATCTGGCGCGTGCTGCGCCACCATATCAAGTGCTTGATAACCATCACCGGCCGTGCCAATTACCACAAGGTTTTCGCGCGCGCCCACCATCACTGAAAGGCCGTCTACGATTATGGCTTGATCATCAACAATCAGAACTTTGATTTTGTCCATTAATTTCAAATTATAGTGATCCAGCGTGCTGGACCAACCGGCGCAGACGTAACACGCTACGTCCCTACATGCCACACCTCAGCCAAAGCACCGCGAAATAACTGATTAAGCTTTTCAAGCGGGCAATTGCCAATCTTACGCTCAAACTCTTGCGCTTCCATCCGCCCTAATTCCCTTTCCAAAAACTCATTGATAACCGGCATCCGGGGTCCTACATCCTTCTCCGTGCTTGACATTTTAATTTCGAGCAAGCGTTCAATAGCTTGTTCAAGTTCTGGATCGTCAATCACGCCATCGACCAACTTTTGAAACTCTGTAGGCACAACGCCCATGTCCTGCTCTAACCAAATCACCCCCAATACCGGCCGCAGCACGTACAAATACTTTTTGAGTTTGACCATCTCCTCTTTGAGATAGTCTTTGTAGTTCCCTTTGGCCATCTTGTAGTAGTGATATTGGCACGCGATTGGCGAATAGCAGGTAGGGGCCAAATCACGCATTTGCTGAGCTGTGGAAAATTCTTCACGATAGATGATGGGCGAGCCCAACCACTCAAGCAGTGGGGGATTTGATTTACGATATAGCTGCAACGCTTTGCGCAGGTCCCACCCGCTAACGTCTAAATCATCATTGATGGGCAGTTCGATAACGTCTCGTTTGTGCTCAAGATCAATGTCTAAATACCAATCCGGCCGACGTACATAAATAAAGCGCACATCATAATCACTATCAGTTGAGGCAAAGCCCCACGCCCGACTGCCCGATTCACAGGCAAACAGGACTTTTACGTCTTGATCTTGTTCAATACGGTCAAGCGCATCTTGAATTTCTTGTTCAATTTCTGGAGCGATTGGTAGATTCATGTTTGCTAAAAGCGCAGCACGCTGCGCCTCTGTAAATTATATATCAACGTTCAATTGTACCGTGGTGCCAGCGTTTGGCTGACTTTTAAACGACAAATTTCCGCCAATCAGTCGGGCACGCTCCCGCATTCCGGTCATCCCGTAGCGGCCGTCCGGCCGGTTCTCAAGATCAAACCCTTGCCCATCATCTTGAATCATGAGCGTTAAGCGGCTCCCCTGCTGCTGCAAAGAAAGCTCAACCCGCCGCGCTTGCGCATGCCGCACGATATTGTTGAACGCCTCTTCCGCAATCCGATAAATTTGCTGTTCAGTTTGATTGGGAACCCCTTCAAATTCAAGCGGCATTGCAATCTGCACTTGAAATCCACCGCGTTCGGCCGCTTGCTGTGCCAGACGTCGTAGTGCCGTCGCCAAACCAAACTCCTCAATCGGTTTGGCCCTCAGCTCACCCAATGCCCGACGGGCTTCATTCAGACCGTCCCGCGTTAAATTTTGCATCTGGGTCACACGACTCTTGGCCGCATCTGGATCGGTTTCCATCAGCGTCTCAAGTGCTTTCAGCTGAATATTGACGGCCGAAAGCGTGTGCGACAGCGTGTCATGCAGTTCTCTTGCCAAGCGATTGCGCTCACGCGTAATCGTTAAATCTTCCATTGAAGTAGTTAGTTTCGTGAGTTCTGCATTTTTAATCGCCAACTCTTGGCGCTGTTCCCGCTGCTGGCTGGTGATTCGGCTGATAATAAAACCAACCAGAAGATACAAAATCAGCCGCACAACCCCCTGCCGCGAGTGCTGACGAACTGCACTGTCATAAAACTGTGAGGGTGGAATGGCAAGAATGATGGGCAACACAACCGTAGCCACGGTGAAGGCGGCAACGGTCCGCATACTGTATTGCAAGCTTACCAGCAGAAGGGGCAATATCAGCCAAATATGGAGTCGGGAGGGGTCAAGATCCGTCTCATTGAGCGGCACACGGTTATAGGCATATAGGTAAGTGGCGGCCGCGTCTCCTAAAATTGGCCCGGCCGACACAATAATTAGCGCGACCGGTAAAAAGCGGCGCCCCAAACGCATCTGCAGCCTGCGCCAAAACAGGATCAGCATCAGAAGGCTGAAAAAAGCAAAATTTAGAATCACAAACAGATCAGGAGGGGTCACGCTCAGCGTTTCGCACACGCCAAACGCATAAATCAGCCAAAGAGCCGTCGTTGACCAGCGAAGCACCTGCATAATGCCCGGCTCGATGAGTTGCTCATGATGTTCATTTGTAGATTCTGGTGGGGTCTCCTCTGGGAGCAGTTCGTACATAACTTCATTATACCTAACTGGCAAAATAGCCTCTGTGCAAATCTGCATAACCGGCCGTGAGAATCTGCACAAATTCACTGAGCCTAGACACTTCCAGCAAATCAGGATGAAGTTTAAAGTGAAAAGTATGAAGTCAAACGCTGATTGGTCGCTCTATTTTTAACCGCAACCAGCCAGCAAGGAACTTGAAATGAATCACAAATACCTATTCAGCATCATTCTGATATGCGCCTTTGCTCTGATAGGGTGTGAGAAACAAACTCACACCGTCCGATATGAGATTGAGGGGAGTGTTCCAACAATTGCCGTGCACTACAAAAACGGCACCAACGGAAATGAGTCGGCCGATCTTGCACCGGGCTGGTCAACAGAATTTACGGTTGAGTCTTACTACCATCTTCATTTGCGAGTGAACACTAAAAATTCAGATGGCACTGCCACATGCCGCATTTATGTTGATGGGAAACTAGCGGCTGAAGCTACCGCGTCAGGCAAATTTAAGCACGCATCATGCAGTGAGTTCCCCATTCCACCGCAGCCAGAAGAATCTAGTTGATGATTCTGCCCATCATCACACTAGAGGGATTATCGTCCATTATCAGAGATGAAGGGGTTACCAAGACCTGTTTGAGCCCTTTCATCTCACAAAATTTTGATCGATATGCTGATAGTTTTCGCTCAGCAGTAAACAAATGAGAGGTTTTATATGTTTGGAATTGCAGATGTCTACACCGCATTTTTTATCGTTTTAGGTATTTTAATCGCCTTTCCCGGCACCATTGCCTTGCTCGTATTTGGACTACCCAATTTGACAGAGCGCAGCCGCGCTAGGGTTGAAAAAACACCGGTTAAATGTTTCATGATGGGTCTACCAATTGTGGCCATTGGGGGCTTAATAGCAGCTGGTCTTATGGGATCAGGCGGCCCGCTAGCAGCGGCCGGAGCTGTAATTGCCGTTGCCATCTTCTTGCTCAGCATAACGGGCGCGGCCGGAGTATCTCTCCTTATCGGCCAGCGGATGTTTGGCACGGCCGAAACCATCCCGCTAAAACCGGTCATCATGGGGGCCTTGGCCTACAAGCTGGCCTCTCTATTCCCCATTATTGGCTGGGTCTTTCTGTTCCCAATCCAAATGATTTTGACAACTGGGGCAGGCGTTTTTGCCCTACTCAAATGGGCACCACCACAGACAAATCAACCTGATTTTCAACCCATCGTCATCAATATGCCACAAACCAATACCACACCTATCCAGCAAAACTAAGATGCGTTCCCCGTTATCCGCGTCGGTGAAAAAGAGAAACAACATGAATAGACGAAAATTTATTCAACTGGGATTAACAACAGGCACACTAGCCGCTTCAGGATGCAGCGTCATTGGTAAGCAAATGGCGATACAAGATCTGCCAGACAAGCTTGAGCTATTGCCTCCCGGCCCAACCAATACCGCTAAAGAAAATATTGATCCACTATGGCGCTTATTAAACCGCGCGGGTTACGGCCCCCGGCCGGGCGATTATGCAAAGGCTCAAACAGTTGGTTATGAGCAGTGGCTTGAACAGCAACTA
>JBCCSO010000231.1:0-7059 GCA_039199965.1 Chloroflexota bacterium
AAAAAACAGCGACAAAAAAGTAATTAACTTCGCTAACATGAACACTGATTTGGCAGAATTTTCTGCGAAAAATATCCCATCAACCGGGAATGCGCTTAACCCTCTATACGTTCTGTATACATCGGGCTCGACCGGGCAGGCTAAGGGGGTTGTTGGTCATCATCGCGGTGCAGTTAATAGATTTAGCTGGATGTGGAAAAAATACCCGTTTTCTTCATCTGAAAAATGCGCTCAGAAAACAACGCTCAATTTTGTTGATTGCGTGTGGGAAATATTTGGACCTCTGTTAAAAGGTGTGCCGCTCGTTATTGTCCCAGACCAAATTTCGGCCGATGTAAATAATCTTGTTCCATTTTTGGCAAAGCATGAAATCACACGTATTGTGCTTGTTCCATCGCTGCTGCAAGCGATTCTGAGCTCATTTCCTGAGCTGCGCGATATTTTGCCTAGCCTAAAGCTGTGGACCACAAGCGGTGAACAGCTTAGTGTTGGTCTCTACAAAAAGTTTTCGCAAGCTTATCCGACTGCAAAATTGCTGAACATTTATGGATCATCTGAGGTGGCAGCCGATGTCACCTATATGGATATCTCATCATATCCGACAAACGATCGCATGTATATCGGCAAGCCGATTGACAATATGTCAGTTTATATTTTAGATGATCGTCTAGAGCCTGTACCAGTAGGTATTCCGGGGGAAATTTGTATTGCGGGGCCGGGTGTTGCGCTCGGCTACCATAATCGGGAAGAACTTACAGATGAACGCTTTGTGCCCAATCCTATCACGGGTGAGGGGAAGATTTTTCTCACTGGTGATTTGGGCCGCTTTAATGCGGATGGTTACATTGAATATTTAGGGCGGCGAGACTTTCAAATCAAAATACGCGGTATCCGTATTGAACCAAAAGAAGTTGAGCTCGCGCTTGAATCGCACAAGATGATTGCGCAGGCTCAAGTGGGGGAGTGGCACGGAGACGATGATCAGCCTGATTTAGTGGCTTGGATTGTGCTGACAGAAGGTGAAACAGAATCTCCTAAAATTTCTGAAATTCGCACATTTCTTGGTAAGCTGGTGCCAAATTACATGATTCCCACAAAAATTGTGAGCCTGCCAGAGTTTCCTTTAACGCCAAACGGGAAAACTGATCGACAAAATCTGCCTGAGCCAACCTTGGACCTTTATCGTTTGGATTTGCCTTACTCGCCTCCGCGTGATGAGGTAGAAGAGGCACTTAGCGCTATTTGGTGCGAGCTTTTAAACTTGCATAAAGTAAGCTTGTTTGATGATTTTTTTGAGCTGGGAGGTCAGTCGATGCTTGCCGTTCAGATGTTCGGCCGGGTTCGAGATCATTTTAAGATTAATCTAAATTTGACTCAGCTCTTTGAAACACCAACCTTAATTGAGCTGGCCGATATTATTCGTTCGCACAAAGACTTTCAGGGGACCACATCAGGCATCAAGCCGACCTTTGCCCATGCCAGCAAAAATGATACCGAAGCTGATCACAACCATCTTGTAAATATTAACAAAGGTAGCCCCGATAAAATGCATACCTTCTACTGCGTGCACGGCGCTGGTGGGAATGTGTTGTTTTTCAAAAACTGGAAAAAATACTTGGAAGATATGCCGTTTTATGCTTTTCAAGCTCGTGGGGTAGATGGTGTGCAGATGCCCCATGAGTCTGTTGTCGAGATGGCGTCAGCCTACGTAAACGAGCTTTTGAAAATTGATCCGACCGGACCTTGGATCTTAGGTGGCTATTCTGGAGGTGGAGTCGTAGCTTTGGAGATGGCGCTACAGTTAGAGGCGCGCGACTTCAAGAAACCACCCATTATTATGCTGGACACCTTTCACCCCGGTGTGATGCCGCGTAATTACACAATGCGTGATCGTGTCCACTTGCTAACCACAAATCCTGTAGATTATGTCAAAAGTTTTACCCAAAAGCGGCTGATGCCTCATTTTAAAAAAGGGTATTCAAAAGATGAACTGGATGAGATGGTTGCCAGCGGGGAGCCTCTGCCGATTGAGCTGCGCAATGACTATTTATCTGATCATTTTGCCCAAAGTTTGGAACAGTATGATCAGCCAGTGGTATATGATGGGGACGTGCTTCTGATCTGTGCAGAAGAGATATGGCATATGTTTGCACATGCTGGTCACAAAAGAGGGTGGGAGAATACTCTGCTTAAACTGAACGTTGTTGAAGTGCCGGGGGACCATTTTAGTATTATCGAGGAGCCACTCGTCCAAGACATGGTCCGCAAACTGGTTGAGGGTGTGAAGGCTTATTCTCGTAAATCTGAGGTTTCTTAAATCAGGATGAATCTTCCTCAGTGGCGGCCGGCCGATCAAGCCGGAGAGTTAGTTGCGCACACGATAGATGTTTGGCGCGTTAACCTTAATCCACCCCGCTATGACAAATTAAAGCAAGACATCTCACTGTTTTCGACCGATGAGCTAGAGCGAGGCCAACGCTTTCGATTTGATCGCCATCGACGTCAGTACCTTGTGGGAAGGGGAGCCCTACGGCAAATTTTATCCCGATACTGTAATTTACAGCCGGGCAAGATTGAATTTAGCTATGGTGAATTTGGCAAACCATTCCTAAAAGAATCGCCGATCGCCTTCAATCTTTCAAATAGCCACGATCAAGCTATTATTGCCATCACCTTGGGGCCGCGAATTGGTGCAGACGTTGAATTTCGTGAACGGCACATTTGGGATGTCGATGCATTAGCAAAATCTGTGTTTACAGAAACGGAGCAGGCCCAGCTAAATTCATATAGCCAGAAAGATCGGCTGGTTCCATTTTTATCTGGATGGACACGAAAAGAAGCTTACCTAAAGGGAGTAGGCAAGGGACTGGCTCTGCCTCTAAAAGATTTCTCTGTTGATTTAGCTAATGCGGCTGAGTATCCCTACATTTCCGTACGGGAATGGCAGTTAAAGTCTTTTTGGTCAGCCGATGACTATCTTGCTGCCATCGCATATCCTGCATCGATGGGCTCCCCTTCGTTTAGATGGTTTGAGTGGACGTTGAGCCACTTTGATAAGATTCATCGTAAAAAATGAGTGTCACACATCTAAAATGGTTCGATTTGAAGAAGGCTTTATATGCTGCTCAAGGTGAGCCTATTACCGGTTTAATTTGACACCCTTGTTTGCAATTTTTGCCTTGTTGGCGTACCTCAGTGGCATGGCCGGGGATTTCCATCCCCCAGCCTGCTGGAGTGCATTTAAGGGGGTTCCCGCCTCGAGCGCGTCTGTTGCCCACTGATGACGCCCATCATGAGCTGAGAGCTTTTCTAAACCAAGCTGAGGGTAAGCTCTTGACATTTTCTTGCCATATTTGTTGACTAAGCGGCTTACAGTGATTCTAGTGAGTGGTTTTTCGGATAGTTCTCCAGACTTTCTTGATGTTCGCAGCAGGGGAGCCTCTGAGTGGGGGAGGGCATCCATCTCAAAGTAAACTTCCATAGCGTTGTATGTATCCGCTGTCATGTATATCAAATCAACAGAGCTTGTTTTCTTGCGCCGCACAATCATTATCCCTGTAGATAGATCAATATCATCAATTTTGAGCGCGGCAACTTCACTGGCTCTTAGCCCGTGATCCAAAAAGATACACATTGCCAGTCTGTCACGACGACCAGCCGGGGTGTCTGGATAGTTGAGCGAGTTTTTGAGCTCAACGACAACATGCTGGGGAATAGGGACAGCCTCTTCCTTTTTACTTCCGACTCGAGTGACACTGCGGTTTTCATCTACCTTATTCATTTCTGAGTGACGGTACCCGCTTACGTTTTTGATTTCAGCTAGCTTCAAAGTGTCTACAAAGCCAGCTTGAGCTGCTAAAACAGCGTATTTACGAATAGTCGACAATGAGCGATTGATTGAAGTAAGAGCGTAGCCTTCGCTGGTAAGATAATTGCGATAGAGCTTAATTAAACCATGCGACATGACTGACCATGCTCTTGGATCTTCGTATAGCTGAAATTCTGATAAGCGAAGCTGAATGGTTTTGATTTCAGTGCTGTTAGCTGTTTTCTCGTACACGGAGTTGATAAAGCTGGCAAATTTTGCCAAATCGCTCTTTTGCGCATTTCTGGTGGAGGCACTTTTCCGATTTTGATACTCTGCAAATGCACCAAACCCTGAAACGCGATCAGCCAAGTGGCTTAGTTCAAGGACGGCCGCCAGATCGCTCTCTGTAGCCAATTGGAATCCCTTCAGTGCATCTTCTTCAATTTTACTTAGTTGATTATGTTCTAAATTCATGCCAATCCTCAATTAATGTACATAAGTATAAATTATGTGCATTAATAAATCAAGGCTAATTCCTTCCTCACATACTTTTGTATCCATCAGTACCAATTACATCAGCTATTTGAAATCTCAAATAAAATGTACTGCGGATAAAAGTCAAGATAGTATGTCAATATTTAAATTACCTGATACTGATCAAAAGATCACTTCAAATGAAATTGATGATGCACTTCCCTATCTCTACTATTCGCTTCTGGGAGCCGCGTTTCTAGCCCTTTCCTTTGCAACCTACTCAATTCTTGAAGCATTGTTCTTTGGACTACCAAACGGCCAAACCTATGACCAGGCCGTATGGACATCTGGTTTC
Organism: Chloroflexota bacterium; assembly: GCA_039199965.1. Taxonomy (GTDB): domain Bacteria; phylum Chloroflexota; class Anaerolineae; order Promineifilales; family Promineifilaceae; genus WTJY01. The sequence goes on from JBCCSO010000231.1 coordinate 4,638, forward strand.
AATTTGTTTATCGCTGGTGTCTTGGGCTACGCAACTTATCTAGTGAGGAGTAGCCACCTACAATTAGCGCTCAAATTAGCGGTTACGATGGGTATTATTTTTATCTGGATCACGGCTTTCAGACAGAATGGATTTTATGATACAGTCATGGGCTTTAACTTTGTAATTCTCATCGTTACTGCGGCCTACTTAGGTAGAAGAACTCTTTACACAAACGCAGGTTTAATAGCTGCATCAATACTTTCCCTTTACATGCTTGAGCATATGAGTACTCTCAATATGAACAGGCCGCCACCACACATTTCCACGCTAATTCTATATGCTGTAGCAATTCTTATGTCCACAGCATTCCTGCGCGTAACGCTCGTAAAATTTATAGAGCAGAGCCAGCGTCTCAATTTTAAGACCCAAGAACTTGAAATTAGCCAAGAGGCTTTGAAAAATTACCAGTCCCACCTTGAGGACCTAGTAGAAGCTCGCACAACAGAGCTCCTGATCGCAAAAAACCGCGCAGAAGATGCCAACCAAACGAAAAGCAAATTTCTAGCCAACATGAGTCACGAGCTCAGAACGCCCTTAAATGCAATTATCGGCTATAGCGAAATGATTGTGGATGAAGCCGAAGACGCACTTCTTGATGTCGAATTGATATCTGATGCCAACAAAATCGGCCAGGCTGGAAAGCACCTGCTCGGGCTGATTAACACGCTTTTGGATATTTCTAAAATTGAGTCAGATCAACTGAATCTAAATCTCGATGCAATTGACATCCCTAAAATGGTAAGTGAAATTGAAGCTTTTGCAGCTCCAATTGTGGCCAAAAATGGAAATCGTTTAGAAATCAACTATGTCAGTCTGCCAAAAACATTCATTGGCGACGAGCCTAGGGTCAAGCAGATCATCTTGAATTTACTCGGAAACGCAGCTAAATTCACGAATAATGGTGAAGTTTCGCTCCAAATCGAAGCACTCTCTCAATCAGTTTTTATTCGAGTGGGTGATACAGGCATTGGAATCAAGCCTGAATTTATACCAAAACTGTTTGATCAGTTTTCCCAAGCGGATGATTCTAGATCCAAACGATACGAAGGAACAGGGTTAGGTCTAGCTATTACAAAACAGCTTTGTGAGCTGATGGGCGGTTTTATCTCTGTACAAAGTGAGTACGGCCGCGGTACTGTTTTTACTGTCGAGCTTCCACTGGGGCCAACAGTCATCATGCCAACAGAGCCTAAGCCTATGTTCAACTAATCTAATGGCTTTACTTCCAAGTTGCATCCAAAACACGCAGCCAATTTTGGTGTGTAATCTTCATTAGATCGTCATGGCTGAATCCAGCCGCAGACAGTGCTTCAATTAGCTTGGGTAAACCAGCCACATCTTTTAAGTCATCTGGCATTGACGCGCCATCAAAATCAGAGCCTAATGCAATGTGGTCCGTACCAATGCGCTCAGCCATGTACAGAGCATGCCTCACAATCTCCTTTAAGGACGTCCCGGCCACCACACGGCCATCCTCTCTCAAGAATCCAACGTGATAATTTAGTCCTACCACCCCATCGCTAGCAGCTACAGCGTCAAGCTGTTTGTCTGTTAAGTTTCTCGCTGAATGACACAGCGCATGCGCATTAGAATGAGTGGCCACCAGTGGCGAATCAGACAATGCCTCCACATCCCAAAATCCTTTTTCATTTAAATGGGACAAATCAAACAAAACACCGAGCTGATTACACGCTTTCAGCAGGTTCTTGCCTGCGTCTGTCAAACCCGGCCCTACGTCGGGTGTTGATGGAAATTTAAACGGTACACCATGCGCAAACTGATTATCTCGGCTCCAGACTGGTCCTAGCGAGCGTAGTCCGGCCGCATAGTACACATAGAGCGCGTTTATCCCCTCATCGATCATCTCAGCCCCCTCAAAGTGATAGATCATGGCCAAAGCCTCACTCTTTAGGCAGTCCTTGATTTCAGCTACTGAAGTGACAACTTTAGCCTGTCCGGCCGACTGCCGCTCGATCTCGAACATGAGTTTTGCCATCCCCATTGCAAAACGAGTTGCGTACTCATAGGCTAACCCCACTGGCTTTTTGAGCTCATATCCCTTGTCAGCATCAGCATCAGCGCCGGGATATTTGTCGGCTGTCACCGTCTGTTCTTTTGGCGGATTTGGAATAAAATGGGCAAAAAATCCACCTGCCAGCCCACCTTCACGCGCCCGCGGCAAATCTATATGTCCATGTTCAGATTTTTCAAAAAAACTGCGATTGTGCCCCTTTGCATTAAGATGCAAGTCTAAGATTGTATCGTTATGGCCGTCAAATATAGGATATTTCACTTGTCCTCCAGATGTGCTTATTAAGTACTTTTGAGTGTAGCGCAACCTTGTTGTTTCACAAGCAAAACTTAACAGTAGAATCATGAT
>JBCCSO010000232.1:0-7044 GCA_039199965.1 Chloroflexota bacterium
GCCCGTTCATAATCGCCTAAGCTGACGTAAACCGTACCGATGTTAAACCACAAATATGCATTTTCCGGTTCTGCCTCCAGCTCTTGGCTTGTTCGTTCCAAGGTACGCTGCCACATAAGGGTATCATCCATATTATCTGGGCCGATAATATTAATTACTTGCTCACGTTTGGCTGGTTCAAACGAGACGATCATTTGACGGTTAAACTGTCGCCAGTGCTGATCAAAATCTATATAGCTGATCGCACGCCCTTCTTCAGAATTAATTCGCTCTCCTTGTGAACTGGTTTCTGTTCCAAGCCAAGAGTCATACACCCATAGGGTTTCTTGGCTGTCATCATAGCCTACAACCAAATAGTAGTGGCCGTACCAATCCATCCAACTGTATTCACCCGGTGGATCGATGCCGGTTTCAATGACTACGGGGAATCCGGCCGAAACAAATCGTTTCAGGGTTTCAAGGTCACCATTAACCCGGCCGATGGCGTCAAGATTGGTTTCCTCTCGTACATAAGCCACCATTTCATGGGGAGAAACATTGCGATCTTCAGGATTAGGTTTGAGCCACGCGGCCGTTGTTTCTTGAGGCAGCACGATGTCGAAGTGAGAAAGCGCCATCGCAATGGTGGCAGGACCGCAGTTATTCCAGCTCTGAAACTGGTGTTGAATCCCTTCTATGCGGGCCGCGGGCAAGTAAGGAATTGATGTTGCGGTAGGGATGGGTGTTGATGTAGCGGTTGGCACGAGCGTAGGCGTTGGGGTGTCGATGGGTCTTTCTTCATCTTCAGGCTCACGAGTTGGTGACTCCTCAGCTATAACAACAACAGGTGGAACTGTAGCTAGCGCGGCCTTTGTCGGAATAGAAGTTGGGGCTAAGAGTAGTTCGCTTATTTCAGATTGACTAACATTTACATCTACATCTGGGGTTTGAGCAATTGGTAGAATCCCAACGTTTTCGATAGAGGCCATTGCTTGCAGTGGTTCAGGCAAATAGGTTTGGTAACGACTGGGAATAAGTCGAACGATGTGGGGGGTAAACAAAAGCAAAACCCCAATGATCATCAGGCCAAATATCCCAAAAAACCATGGTGCGCCATTGTTTCCCTGTTTCTTCCTTTCCATGCCTTAATTTGTCCTCAACCTGCTTGATATGAATGATTTCAAAGACTACGTTAGAAGCAAAATCTATACTGAGCAGTGCAAGATTCTAACGACAAAAGACGCAAGATATACTGAGGTCTTTCCTTTTATTGGTAAACCCTCATAACCAATTAATATTTTGTTATTTGTCTGCGGACTGCTTATGACTCAGACTCAAGCCCAAGTTTGCGCTGGTGCTGCCGGTATCCGATAAATGTGGTCCCGATACTCATAAAATAAAGAACCAACAGCGGTAGCATTGTGATCAGCATCGTAATCGGGTCAATTGAGGGTGTAATGATGGCTGCCAACACAGAAACCCCAACGATTGCGAAGCGCCACTGCTGTGCGAGGGTTCTGTGCTCCATGAACCCAAATCGGCCAATAAAATAGAAAATAACTGGCATTTCAAAGCTCACACCCAGCCAGAAAACCATTTTTAAAACGAAAGATATATAAGCATCGCTCGTCCATTCTGTGCGGAAGATATTGGCATCATCCGTTGTTGCCTGACCCGCCTTTTGTTCAATACTCAGTACAATTGATTGTGCAACAGCCGCTTGCTCCACGTACTCTGCCGCACTCAGAACATCTTCCAGCGCTGTGGCAAAGGTTTTGGCAAGGCCCAAATCTTTGGACTGCAGATATTGGTCCAGTTCTGCTGCCAGTATGAGACCCGAAGTCAAACCCTCACTCCCCATAAAATCAATTAGCTCTTGATTGCTTTGGATTTCAGCATCTAACGTAAGTTCTTGAGGGCTCTGCGTGAGGAAAGTCGACAAGAAGTTGATGGCCGTTGGGACCAAAACAAACCACGCAAACAAAATGCCAATGCTGAATAAAATGACGGTTGTGGGTAAGAAAAGATAAATATATTTTTTCTCTTCCTTTGTGAGTGCGGGTTCTACAAATTTCCAGACTTGGAATAGCAACCACGGCATACTAATAATTAGACCGGCCGTAATAGCTACCCGGAAGAATGTTTCAATTCCCTCTGTTGGCCCCAAGACAACCAACTCGCTATTTTCATACGGCTGCAAAATGAATTGGAGCAAATCAACCGTAAACGCAAGGGCGAGAATGGTGGCTACGACAATCCCACCGGCCGCCCACGTCAAACGGATGCGCAGCTCGTTAAGATGTTCGAGGATGGAGAAGGCCTCCATCGATTCTGTGCCAAGTCCAGTATTAGCAGTTGTCATTTAAATTGTTACTCAGGGTCATCTTCCACCGCAATGGGGGTTGGCAGAGGAGGCATGGCTGGCGTTGATGGCTTGCTCCCGTTACTCCCATTGCCGTTGGGTGCTGGAGGAGCAATTTCATTGGTCCCATTTTGGGCAGCCGGAGCGGTTTCTTCAGCTTCAAACGTAGGTGGGCGAATCGAGTTACTAAACTCTTCAAAAGCATTCCCTGTATCATCAGTGGCTTCTTTCAACGTTTGCGAGATTTGTGACTGCAGATTGTTGACCTCATTGCGTAGGTCCTGCATTTCCTTCAGCATATCCCGCAGATCTTCTTGCCCCTCCGCCATGTCCAGCTCTGCCTTGAGCTGATTCATAAAGCCTCTGGAGATGAGCTGCAATTTGGCTGTGGTGTTGCCCAGCCAGCGGGCAACCTGAGCAATCCGGCCGGGACCTAAGAAGATGCCGGCCAGAATCAGAATAAATAAAAATTCAGGGCCACCAATGCCAAGAATGCTGAAGCCATCCATAGTGAAAAAACGATAGGATATTAGATCCTATGTATAAATAAAAACGGCGCGATTTATGCGTCCGCTCCCTTCTCTTGCTCTTTCAAATCGCCAATGTCATCATCTTCCATACCTTCTTGCAACCCTTTACGGAAAGATGAAACACTTTTACCTAGCTCGCCACCCAACTTTGAAATCCGGCCGACACCAAAGATAATGATGACGATGACCAAGATGATACCTAATTCCCATGGACCGAGTCCCATAATACTTTCTCCTAAATAAATCACTCAAATCGGGTATACAGCTTACCCAGAGCGACTACTTACTCAATTTTAAACGGATTGGAAGTATACCAAATTTTCAATCACATTATGATCTGTGAAGATTATTTTGCATCGGTTTTTTAGATATGTGGTCAATTTATTTGCACATGAGGTGTGAAATTCGTCCTAAGGAATGACAAATTGCTGATAGTCTTTACCTAAAGCGAACCGTTTATAACTTGCACATACCCTCGTTCACCCCCGGCCGGTAAATAAAATAGAGGGTTAACGGCGGCAGCTAAACTATGGTTTATTTGCCAAGATCGTTCATTTCCCTGACGTCCGCTGCGCAAAATGAGGGTACAAGATTTTGCCTCAGCCAAGCACATCATCTCAACCAATTCGCCCCAATTTGCGGTTTGATCAAGGTCTATGACCAGCAAATCAATTTTGTCAGAGTCAGACCAAGCCTTAACATTTTCCGTGCTGTCTACCCATGTAGATGGAGCGACCTGAAGTCCCAGCTTACGCGAGCGCATGAGCGATTTGAGAAATCTCATATCTTTGATCGTATGTGCAGGTGATGTGTTGATCGTCGGGTTGGCGAAAATCATTTTTTCTTGAAACCCGGTGGTTGAAAAGCCAAACAGGGTACCCAAAGTTTTTCCCATTACTCGATTGTTGAGTTCATGAATGGAGCCCTGTAAATCTACAAAAAGCCAAGGCCGATCTGTGGGCTCTACAGTTGACCATGCGGCTTCGATCCATCCATTTAGCTCACGCAGATACCGCTGGAGCTTTTCAACACTCTTGCCCAAGCTTTCAGCCCCTGCCCCATCAGGCAGGGTGTAGCAAATGGCTGACGCATGTTTGAGCAGAGCTGACTGACCGGCCGCAGACACGTCTAATCCAAGTTTGGGAAGATGTGGCGTTTGGTCACTGTGTTTAAGCAATGTAACTAGATAGGCCCCCAACGATTTTTGATGTGCGTAGGCACACGCTTCAAGTAGGGCAGCCGTGACACCGCGCACAATGTGATCAGGTAGCAGGTAGGCATTATCGGTTAAGACCAGTTCTGGCTCAATCTGTTCCACAAGCCCCATTTTCGACAAAATCTCTCGGCGATTTCGCTTGTGCATGTCTTCGGCCGATGCGTCTGCGGGGTCTGGTAGCTTGTATTCCTGCAGTGTATAGGTTGCAGATGCAATCTGCTGGCACAAAGACAGATAATCGTGCAGGTGGCCATTGACCAAAACGGCCGAAAGTCCAGCAACGACTTCTGCTTCGTTGAACAGCTTCTGATGTTGGCTACCTAACACACAATCCCCAAGAAAGGTTGAGCCGTCTGAAAGCGTCAATTCAACACACGGAACCTGATAGATTTTGGCTTGATCGCTTGAGTGGGCTAATGAGGATTTCAGCACAACGGCCGATATCGTGAGGTCTAACGCCATTAAATGATTTTACCGTTTCCAAATAATTAAAAAAGATGCCCTTACGTTAAAAAACAACTATAAAGAAAAGATCCATGAATTTTTCTCTAACTGCCGAAAATCGCAAATTAATCATCATTCTAATCACCTCTATTTTTGTGTTTATGGTTCTTTGTGGTGCGACAGCTATCATCTCGTGGCGCATAGACCGTATGGCCGCGCAAATGCCAAACTCTGAAGTTATTTCGTCACACAATAAATATAGCCTGCCACGGCTCTATCGCTGGGATGATACCTACACAACTCAAACTGAAATTGATGATGTCTATCGATGGTACTCAATTACGTTCAACTTGGGTGCAGAGAAGCAGGCGAATGGCTCATGCTCTCTCCTTGAAGATATGAAGTCAACTTTTATTGGAGAACGCTACATGGGTGTATTTATTTGTGAAATGGGGGATCAGCGCATGATATTTGTCAATCGGTCCACCAAGCTGTTTCCCTAAGATCGGGATTTTAATATCCTCAAGGGGTACCTCATTATATGCTCAACTTAAATCCCGATCCTTATCAGCTAAGCTTTCAACTTGGGACAATTATTTAAAGCTCAGCCCTAAATAGTCTTCTTGCCAAACAATTAAGATTCGAGTGATAGAGTCGTTCCTTGTGGGCGCCTACGAGGAACGACCCTGCAGCAGTTCGCTTTCTTAAAAAACTAGCCAGAAAACTCCTAAACACGCTTATCTGGACACAACATCATCTGCTGAAATTTTCACATCTTGTCCTTCAAACATTATTCCACCTCATTACATCTACTTGGCATACAAAAAGCCTATGCTGTATTGGATGATTCAACCATTTGCATTCTCTTGCCTGTTTGTCACAATTATGAAAAATTAATATTGCTCTTTTAAATAAAGTTTCATCGCAGACGTATCTATCAAATAAGCAGGAGAAACCCCATGCAAACCATGCAAGAAGCGAACAAAATCACTGGCAAGCACCGCTCAAAAATCGGTGCATTCCAAACCCCCTCCCCCGAAACTATTGAATATGCTGAAACGATGAATATGCATACCCTAGGCCCTGGTCCTGTGGCAGAAGCGGAGTGGGCCGAAGCTGGTCTACCCACGCCCAACTTTACCGTTATTCGAAACTACCGTATTGAGCGCATTCGAGAGCAACTGCGCAAATTCGATTATTCAGGGATTGTCCTTTACGATCCGCTCAACATTCGCTACGCTACAGACTCAACCAACATGCAGTTGTGGATCACTCACAACGCCTCTCGCTATTGCTTTGTAGCCACGGATGGCCCCTGCATTTTGTGGGACTATCATGACTGCGAGTTTTTGAGCGATCATACAGAAGTGGTAAATGAAATCCGCACCGCTATATCGTGGTTTTACTTTGGGGCCGGTGAACGCGTGCCAGAAATGGTTGAAAAGTGGGCTGATGAGATCGCTGATATTGTGGTGCAGCACGGTGCTGGCAACAAACGTGTTGCTTTTGATCGCTGTAATCCTGAAGGGCTTGAAGCGATGCAAAAACGGGGTATTGAAGTCTTCAATGGTGAAGAGGTGATGGAACTGGCTCGTCTCATCAAATGTGATGAGGAGATCAAGGCGATGCGCCGTTCGATTTATGCCTGCGAGCGGTCTATGGACGTGATGCGAGGCGCCATGCGGCCGGGAATGATGGAGCAAGATCTGTGGGGGTATTTGCACCATGCCAATATCACACGTGGTGGCGAATGGATTGAAACTCGCCTGATGGCTTCCGGCCCGCGATGTAATCCTTGGTTTCAAGAATGCTCAAGCCGCATCATCGAAAATGGGGATTTGGTCGCGTTTGATACAGATTTAATTGGGACGTACGGTATTTGCGTCGACATCTCTAGAACTTGGCACTGTGGTGATGTACCCCCGACGCAGGTGCAAAAAGAAATTTACACGATGGCCTATGAGCAGATCATACGCAACACTGAATGGCTCAAGCCCGGCATTACCTATCGGGAGCTAAGTCACAACTCACCCGTTTTATACGATCCAAAGGTCTATCGTCACTACTCTTGTGTTTATCATGGTGTCGGGCTGTGCGATGAATTTCCGTGTATATACTTTCCTGAAGCATGGGACGCGTACGGCTATAACGGACAGCTTGAACCAGGGCATGTCATTTGTGTTGAGAGTTATGTCGGCGCGATTGCAGGCGGTCCGGGAGTGAAGTTGGAAGATCAAGTTCTAATCACAGAAGATGGATATGAGTTGTTGAGCCACTATCCTTTTGAAAAAGACCTGATTTTGTAGTCGAAGAGAGATGATGGTCTGTGGATTCCAAGGTTTTCCCTTGAGGGTGTGTTGCGTGCTGAGTAAATGTTCACTTAGGATCTTACCTGTAATAAACGACATGTTTTAGAAACGCACTTGACCTGAATAGGTACCATTGCCTAAAACAAAAAAGAGCGACTTGATCGTTTGATCAAAGCCGCTCTTTTAGCTTTTTGTTGCCAACCA
>JBCCSO010000233.1:0-7004 GCA_039199965.1 Chloroflexota bacterium
TGGCCGGATTGCGGCTCTTGAAAAGATCGGTCACCCAACCCAAAAAATTGAGTTGTTGATTCTAGGCGGCACATGGTCAAGCTACCCGCGCGACTATCAAGAATGGTTTGTTAAACGCTGCTTTGACGCAATGAACGGCACTGACTCAGAAACGCTAGAAGACGCTCAGCTCCTGAACGAAACGTCAAATCATCGCAACGTAGGGCTTGTGGTCGAAACCCGCCAAGATCACATCGATGTGAAAGAGCTGCACTGGATGCGCTATTTAGGAGTCACCAAAGTGCAGGTTGGTATTCAGAGCATGGATGAGCACGTATTAGCCATCAACAAACGCGGGCACGACACGCAATCCACACGAGATGCGTTCAAACTACTGCGAGCAGGCGGTTTCAAAATACACGGCCACTGGATGCCCAACTTGCTTGGGGCTACCCCACAATCTGATATCGCAGACTATGATGGGCTTTGGAACGATGTCTCTGTTCGGCCGGATGAGCTCAAGATTTACCCGTGCATGCTGCTAGAAAACACAGATCTGTATGCTTACTGGGAGCGCGGTGAGTATAAGCCTTATTCTGAACAAGAAGTTACTGATATTTTGGTGCACTGCATTACGAACACCCCCGCTTACGCGCGTTTAACTCGCGTAATCCGCGATATTCCAACAAACAATGTGGTTGAGGGCTTTACCAAAGCCAATTTGCGCCAGATGGCTGAGCAAAAGGCGAAAAAAATGGGCATGCGGTCCACAGACATTCGCGGCCGGGAAATTCGGCGCGAAACGGTTAGCCCTGATGATCTTGAACTGCTCGTCGAAACGTACGAGACAAGCGGCACAACTGAGCATTTCCTCTCGTTCGAGACACAAGATACTCCATCTGAGCGGCGCATTGCGGGGTTCCTACGTTTATCGTTTCCAAACGCAGACGAAACACCCATCGTTAACGAGCTAGAAAACAGTGCCATGATCCGTGAGGTACACGTGTATGGTCCCGCGCTTGATCTAAATCAAGCAGGTCAAGGGGAGGCTCAACACATTGGTTTGGGTACCAAACTGGTGAACAAGGCTATTGACATGGCGGAATCGGCCGGATTTCAGGCCATTGCAGTCATTAGCGCGGTGGGAACGCGCAAGTATTATGAAAAACACGGCTTTAGAAATACAGGGTTGTACATGACCCGGCCGGTAAGACGTTAACGCATGGATTTATTTGTTTACACTTTTCACGCAGATGGCAACATTCATCGTGCCCTATCCGTTTTAGACCCCAACGTTGTGGGTGATCAGGGAATCCCAACAGAATCAGTTTTAGGCGAGATCAATGCGCATCTGCCTTCCATGACACCCGACCAATTTGAAACCAATGAAGCATTTATCAATTTGCTGCATGAGGTCGTCAAACAGCAGGTGCCTCACGTTGATGAGTATCAAGAGCAGTCAGGCGTTATTGCGACTGGTATCTTATACATAGTGGACCTGCGTGCTGGTAAAATTACAGGCGAAACGGGCGAAGAAGACCTGATCGGCCAATTTACGGTCCGTACAGGCACGGTACTGCCAGACTCTTACATACCCAACCCATCCTACAAACCGTTAACCAATAATGGGCCCATTGAGCTGCATCCAATCATTGAGTCCGTGCTGCTCGACCGAGTAAATAAATTATTGAACAACCACTCTGAAGAAGACCATGCCCACCATTCTAGTCATTGACGACGACCACATCGTTCGCGAAGCCATACGAGACATTCTAGACATCATAGACGTGAACGTCATTGACGCCTCAAACGGTGCTGATGGCGCTGAACTGTTCAGTGAAAATTTTGAGCAAATCGATGGGATTATTCTTGACCGCCGTATGCCTAGAATGGACGGAATCGAAACGATGAAAGTTCTGCGCCAGATCAACCCAAGCACCCCCATTATCATGTCTTCTGGTTTCGCAGAAAACAAAGCAACTGCCAACCTTAATGACGTTTCTCCAGACGCCTATTTATACAAGCCTTATGAAATTCAAGACCTGATCAATATGATTCAAACTATAGTTTTGAAAGAATAGCAAAAACGGTATTGCAACCGGTATATGCGCTGGTTATAATTCTCAGCCCATCGAGCTTGTGGTTAAGTAAGCTGATTGGAATTGGGCCGTTAGCTCAGTTGGCAGAGCAGTTGACTTTTAATCAATTGGTCGTAGGTTCGAGTCCTACACGGCTCACGCAAAAAGCCGCTTCAAAGGTTGAAGCGGCTTTTTTGTTTTTCACAGCGAACAAAATTTAGCTTCGCTGGCTGCTATTGAGTGAAGAGAATTTTAATTTTGCACCCACCTGCCACTTGGTTAACCAGCCCCACAACGCACCGTATGTTACGGTAATAGTAATCAAACTGAGCATGGTACGTAAATCAAAGCCTATAATCGGAAGTCCATTTAGTGCTTGCTGTAGTAAGACGTAAACAAAGCTTAGGTAAGCCATCGAGCCAGTAAAAACTAAAACCGTGCGGCGCCGGCCGCTCAAATGCCCCCAACGGCTGTTGATAAACAATCCCAGCAGCGGGATCAGTTGCAGACCGTGTAAGCCAAAAAAGTGGGCAGGCCGGACATCACCGTGCGTGGTGCTCCACCCTACAAAAGGCAGTCCGGGACCGCCATCTTCTGCACCAATTGTGTGTCCACCAGAGTAATCTAGAGAACCTCCTTGTTCCAAAATTTCAGCTTGGGCTGGGGTATGCTGCTCTGTCATTGCAAAACCGGTTAGCCCACCGCAAAAACCGATGATAACACCCCAGATGAGAGCACTTTTGAATGCAAAGTCTTTCATCGGTTGGAACATGAGGTAGAAAATAAACAGTAGATTGAGCATCCACATCAGCATGATGAGCATCCCCATTGTTTGCCATAATGCTGCATCTAGTGGTGTAGACAGGTTGTAATGGCTGCGTAATCCTCTTGAGGCCTGAAGCGTTACAATCCCAACTTCACCAGCCATGAGAATGCCGTTTCCACCAGCAATACATTTTGCTATCCACTTGGCTTTTGTAGCAAACGTCATCATCCACCCAATTGTGCCACAGTAAACCGCACCCGAAATAGCGAACTTGAGCGGCTTGATCCAAGTCGGCTCGCCCAACAGTGTGCGGTCGTCTACACCTAGCCCTACCAAACACACCCCGATCAATAGCACGTGTGCCAAGATTACCCCCGTGATCAGTGGAGATGTCTTCCACAAGTTTTCGAACAACGTGCGTACATACCACTTTTCCTGATTTTCAACCCAATCTACCGCTGTTTGCATGTCCTTTCTCCATTTGCTAATTGGTTAACTTCATCCAAACGGTAAAGGTCACACAGTCATATGACGGAGTGCTGATCGTTAGGTGAATCGTCACCTGACTTCAAAAATGAAAACAAATCAGCTTGTTTGAGAATATTTTTGAGATTGTGGTATGGGACACAGTCAATTTCTCCTTAAAATTAAACGCATTATTTGATTTATCTTTCAATCGTGGTTTTCTAATTGCCCAAAAGGTGTTTGTTATGATCGGGAAAGTTTGTGAGGCGGAACGGATCTAACCTTTTTAGGCGATATAGGAATCATACTTTGTAAAGCAAAAGCGGCCGCTGTTCGGTTAATCTGACAACGGCCGCTTTTGTATTTTTACAGGTATCTTGTGCAGCTACCTAACAATAAGTGGCAAAAACACTTTTGCAGAAAGTGCGTCTGGACCAACAGCCAATGTGCGTTCGGCAAGGCTCCGTTGACCTTGGCTATCTGTTACCTCAAGCATGACGTTATAGTTTCCTTCAACCTCGTATCTGTGAGTCACTTTGACTCCCTCGGCAAAATTACCATCTCCAAACGACCAGACATATCGTACAATATCATTATTTAGATCAGTAGATTGACTGGCATCAAACTCAACCGTTAACCCTTCCTGATCACTTAAATCAAAAGCACTGGAGATCGTAGCATTTGGTACTTGTGGTCCGGTTGGACCAACAATAATCGTAACGGAGTTTGTAGCAACTTGCTGATCGTTGTCCGATACCTCTAATTCAACCGTATAGCTTCCTTCGGACTCAAACAATTGAGTAATGACGGCCGTGTTGCCGATCTCAACGTTATTCAAGGTCCATCTATATGAAACTATGGAGCCATCTGAATCAAATGAGCTACTTCCATCCAAGGTTACTTCAAGTGGTGCTGTGCCTGTTATAGGATCAGCAGAAACGAGTGCAGTTGGTGCCTGTGGCCCTAATTCTCCCTCAACTGTTATGGTGAAAGTTTGCGAAGCGGCGTGCACATCGAAATTAAATGCACCTGCCCCAGATTTAGCAGCAACACCGGCACCATAAAAAATGATGTCTCCAGTAGCAGTCAATGGCGCAGTCCAGCTAAATTCGTAGGCCGCCTTGCCATTTTCAAGCAGTGTCGGCCGGGCTTGAGCGATTTCATTAAGCCCTCCTTCCTCATTGATACATGTTCTATTGTTGTTGTCTGGCTCGACGAGGTCGGTACAAGCCTCTGGACTTTCCCCCCTACCAGTAATAAGGCCGGCACTAACCGCTAAGTTAAATCCGGCTGTGGTCGTTTCGACATTGTCTGAATTTTTATCAACGGTAAAAACGAAATCAACCGTCTCACCGGGAGCAACAGAGTTGGGGCCGTCTAAGGTTAATTCCGGTGCTACTCCGCCAAAATGACAGGCGGAGCAGGTTATCTCCTGCTTCCCGCTGCGACCAGTCCGGCCGTATGGCCTAGCGTAAAGGACGCTAGCCATCGATACGCCGCTCAGCACAACAATAAAAACGATGTACAAAATTTTGGAAGTTTTCATGATTGATTCTGCATCTTGTGCTTCACCCAACTTCTTTTGCTGGGTTTCTACTTGAAAATGGCAAAGCCTTAAGTGTTTGTCCCAAGCAGTCACATGGTAATAGTTGTTTGGTCAACCATTACTGGTGATGTAAAACGATTTTCAAAGCACAAAGTGGAGAACGATTGACCACTCATTAGGACTCTCAAACTGTGTGCATTCTCATGAATGCTAGGATACTATTCTTAATCAAAATCTTAACGCACAAACAGTTGGATCATCAAGCAAGCTATTTTAGGATTTCAAAACACTAATTGAACCGGGAGCAACTTAGAGATGGCCTCTGCATCCAACCTAGGAGATAACGATGTCAAATAACGGGACGGCCGAAAAAGCGGCATTGAATAAATATAGCGCAGTCATTACACAGCAGAAAAAGCAGGGGGCTTCTCAGGCGATGCTCTATGCAACTGGCATGACTGAAGAGGATATGAACAAGCCGCAAGTGGGAATTGGGAGCGTCTGGTATGAGGGGAATAGCTGTAATATGCACCTGATGGCTTTGGCGAAAAAAGTAAAAGACAGCGTGACCGCGTCGGGGCTCGTTGGGATGCGCTTTAACACAATTGGTGTAAGCGATGGCATCTCTATGGGAACAGATGGAATGAGTTATTCCCTGCAATCGCGCGATCTGATTGCAGACTCTATCGAAACCATAATGGGTGCACAGTGGTATGATGCCCTAGTTACCTTACCCGGCTGTGACAAAAACATGCCCGGCTGTGTGATGGCTATGGCTCGTCTCAACCGGCCGTCTATTATGATCTATGGGGGGACTATTCGGGCGGGGAAACTAAACGGTCAGAAGTTGGACATCGTTTCCGCATTTCAAAGCTATGGTGAATACATTGCCGGCCGCATCACGGACGAAGAACGTCAGGCGATTGTGCGTCATGCATGCCCCGGTGCAGGAGCCTGCGGCGGGATGTACACGGCTAACACCATGGCCAGTGCCATTGAGGCCTTAGGCATGAGCCTCCCCTACTCTGCCTCAATTCCGGCCGAGGAAAAAGACTCTGAGTTGCGTGAGGCAGGTGAAGTCATCAAATACTTGCTTGAACACGACATCAAGCCATCAGACATCATGACCAGTGCTTCATTTGAAAATGCGATGACCGTGGTAATGGCGCTAGGCGGTTCAACCAATGCAGTTCTGCACTTAATCGCCATGGCTCGCTCCATTGGCATAGATTTAACGCTCGCGGACTTCCAATCAGTCAGCGAGCGGGTGCCGTTTATTGCTGACCTGAAACCATCCGGTAAGTTTGTTCAGGAAGATCTACACAAGATTGGTGGAACCCCGGCCGTGATGAAATTCTTGCTTGATCAAGGGATGATCAATGGAGATTGCTTAACCGTCACGGGTAAAACCATAGCAGAAAATCTGGCTGACCTGCCCGGTTTGGAGGATGGTCAAGAAATTATTCGGCCTCTAGACGATCCGATCAAAGCCTCTGGGCACCTCCAAATCTTATTTGGGAATCTCTCTCCAGAAGGAGCAGTTGCAAAAATTACGGGAAAAGAGGGTGAAATTTTCACCGGACCGGCAAATTGCTTTGACTCGGAAGAAGACATGCTTGTAGCATTAGAGCAGGGCAACATCAAGAAAGGAGATGTTGTCGTCATTCGGTATGAAGGTCCCAAAGGTGGACCCGGCATGCCGGAAATGCTCACACCAACCAGCGCTATCATGGGGGCAGGGCTTGGGCAGGATGTGGCTATGCTCACAGACGGCCGCTTTTCAGGTGGCTCACACGGATTTATTGTTGGTCACATCACACCAGAAGCACAAGAAGGTGGTCCCATTGGCCTGATTCAAAATGGTGATGTTGTCACGATAGACGCTGTAAACAACGTTTTGAGTGTAAACTGCACAGATGAAGAACTAAAGCAGCGCAGAGATAATTGGGTTATGCCTCCTTACAAGGCAACTCGTGGTACACTGTATAAGTACATAAAAAATGTTAAATCTGCCTCAGAAGGTTGTGTAACAGACGAGTAAGCTCCCTAAAATTCAAATCGTAACCTCACTGTTTAATTATCAATGACGGAAAGTAGCACCCCAGCTCTGGATATTCGTGTCACAGACGATGGGATACACATCTATAAATTAGCTGACTGGTCAAGCGAA
>JBCCSO010000234.1:0-6993 GCA_039199965.1 Chloroflexota bacterium
ATACAGCGGATAAAACCGGATACTGTCTTCAACTACCAAATACCCGCCCAGCGTTTTCGAGTCTGCTGAACCGGTCCACAGAAAATGTTGGGATCATTGTGGGATTGGGGGTATTTCTCTAGAATAAGAAGCAGAGTCAACTGGTAATATAAAAATGTCAATTTCAAATCGATCTTCAGTTATTGCCACTGTAGGCAAAGAACCTCAGGTTGTCTCATTAGCCGTCATGAAGTTGCTCGAGAATGATGTCAATGTGAATGCGGTTCGTGTGATCCACACAGACAAAAACAATCCCCCTCTTGAATTATCCCTTACTAGGCTCCGCGAAACATTCAAACAATTTCCCCAAATTACCTACTCAGAGGTTGAAATTAAATCTAACGGCCGCCCGCTACAAGATATGGAAAGCGAAGAAAACTCGCGCGCGGCATTGCTTACTATCTATCGTGAAGTTTTAAAAGCAAAGCAAAAGAATGAAACCGTTCATCTGTGTGCGGCCGGAGGGCGAAAAGTTATGTCTATTTACAGTATGACAGCGGCCCAACTGCTGTTTGAAGCGGAAGATAGGCTGTGGTATTTGTTTTCGTCTGAACAGCTGCATATCGACAAAAAGATGATCCCGGATCAAAACGATTCTGTGGAGCTTGTCAATGTTCCAGTCATTCGGTGGAGTGGGATACCGCCCGCATTAACTGAAATCGGCCGATTTCTTAATCCGCATGAAGCCATCACCACAATCAACAGCAGGCAAGAGGCCGCTTATCAGGCCAAGCTTTACACCTTTTTGTATAGCGAGCTAACGTCGGCTGAAAGGGAAGCCATTGAGATTGCTGCTACCTATTCTGATTGGAGCTACAAACAAATAGGTCGGCATTTAAACAAAAGTCACCGGACAATCGATGCCCAGATCCAGTCGATCTATGAAAAAGCGCGAGTCTATTTTGCAGTCAAGGATCTTACCCGTGCTACTCTGAGCCGATTGTTCAAAGATTACAACTGGGGGAACAATAAACAGCAAGCGTAACGCCTGCGGCCGCTCGTCCTTTCCGGCAAACAAATCTGACATTTTTACAAATAGCATGATTTAGGGAACCTTCCTGATGTGGCCTGCTTCCACCTCTATTAACCTAATAACTGTCTAGTTATTCAGCTAGATGGTCCAAGTTGATCTTTGTTTAGTTGAATGAAGTTCAACGCCGAACATCTCATGAGAAGATCAGGCTTAGCTTGATCTAGTGCACTTACTTCGATGGACCTCCCAATTACTCAATTTTGGAGGTTTCAGATGTTCAAGAAAATTAAAAAGAAAATAACCCGTACGGTTTTGGCTGTAGCGGTAGCTTTATTGCTGGCGGGGGCACCTAGTGTGATTTCAACTGTTTCAGCGGCCGGGGGATCAGGCACCGGAACGGTTGGTAGCGGCGGCGGTTAAACGCCAAGATTTGTAGGGTAGTGATTGATAAACTGCAACTAGCAATCACTACCCCTGATTGATGGTCAGATGGTTTGAGCAGACGCTAGAAGCGCTTCAGCTTCTGCCTTTTCGGCTAGCAAATCATCCCAAAAATCAATTGTATGAGTGAGCTTTTCCCCCATCTTAATGGCTGAAGCATACTGTTCAATTGCCTGTGCTGGTTTTCTCCAGCGCAAGTAGACTTCCCCTAACAGGCTGTATGACTCGACAATTTTGACCGATTGGTCATTTAGAAAATGCCAGTAGGTTAACGCACGTTTTAATGAAAGTTCCGCATCTGCAAATTGAGCTAGCCTGAGATGTAAAAATCCTGACAGATGCCAATAACGAGCTAGAAAACCTGAGTTTTGAGCCGTTAAACTGATTTCTTTCAGAACCGTTAAGGCATCTTCCGGCATACCTAAATGGAACTGTAAATCAGCTACATGCAATGACAGCTCGGCCGCAGTTTTCACATTTCTACCCACAAATTCTTCCGCTTGTGTGTAAAAACTTTGGGCTTGGGTAAGATCACCTAGATTTAGCCATGTAAACCCTAAGTTCATTAAACACCTAGCCTGCTCAAATTTGTCGAATGCTTGAATTCGTAATGCGTTGGCTTTTTCAAAAGCTTCTAGCGCTTGGTTGAACTCTTTCTTTCTGCAATAAATCTCCCCAGCTGTATTTTCTAAGGCTGCAATCCATCGCTGTGTGTTGGGAATATCAGCAAACAAAGCCAGCCCTCTTTTCGCAAAAAATAGAGCTTGATCATCATCAAACTGCTGATAATAATCATTCGCAAGCTGAAAGCAGGTTTCGGCTTCTAGCAACCGGTCGTTTGAAGAAACTGCAGCCGTTCTGACCGCATGGTGCAAGGCCAAAGCCTGTTTGTGATTGTTTTTGATTTGCCAAATTTGCCCCAGTCTATTGCGCAATCGACCTATAATTCCAGAGGCTTCCGGATCTTTTTCTAGGAAAGAAATTGCCTTAACTAACTGTGGTTCAAGGGTGTCAAAGTGGCCGTGCCTTTGAAGCAGGGACCATACATTTTGTAGAAGTTCAACCGCCTGAAGTCTCGTTTCTGGCCAGTACAGGGCTAGATCAATAACTTCCGTAATACTATTCAGGTCTTCTAAAATTTGACTTTCAGGCCGGATTCCATCATCTAAGTGATTGGCTTGAGCCAACCAATCTTCTAGCCCCTGCTGAATCTGTGGCAGTGGGGTGACCTGACCATGGTGGTCTAATATTTCAAATCCAACCGGCCATTGGATGATTGATGTGCGCAGATAGGAATGGGTGAGGTTGTGTAGCCCGTACCTGTAGTTCTGATCTAATATGGAGCCGCTGGTTTCAACCAACGACTGATTATTAAGTTGTATTAGGCAGCTGTGTAAATCAGAATTATCAATGGGAACTAATCCGTTCCCGACATGACTGAGCTGATTCATACTTAAGATCATTTGATGAGTCACATGTTTTTTATTAAACAAAGCTAAGCTGATCATGATCTGTCTGCTTTTCTGGTCCAGCATCCCCCAAATTCGTTTGTAGACACGATCATAAAGGGCTCGAATTTGGGCATGATCAACCAATTTTAAATCTTCTAAAATATCGGGCAGAGACATCTGCCGGGTTAGGGTAGCCACTAGTTTTATTGCAAATGGATTGCCCCCAACTTTGTCAAAAATTGGGGTGAAGTGTGTAAGCCCAAAATGATTACCTACGGGTTGCTCATGGACGGCGTTGAGCGTTTGGGTAAATAGAATATACCCATCGCTCATGGAAAGGGTTGGAATTTCTTTGCAGTAAATTTGATTTTGATCGGCCGGTTTTTCTCGACTGGTCACGATAAATTTTGATGGGCCGGAGAACTGTTTGATTTTCTCTAGAATAGGTTCCAACTTATCCTCAATCCCATCAATAAAAATCAACCAAGGGAGTGTGGTAAGAGATTGGGCTATTTGCTTATCAAGTTGGTCGATTGAAGCTGCAGGGTCTAATGGTTTGTTGAACAATTTGTAAGCTAATTTTTTAATCAAAAGGTCCGGTTTGATCACCCCATTGATCACATCGATTCGAATAACATGATAAAACAGTTGTTTCTCAAGAGCGAGCCGGATCATGCGGTCTGCTAAAGAAGATTTCCCCACACCTCCATATCCGGTCAGCATATAAATATGAATGTGTTGATTGTTAAGCAGGTTATCTACTAGCTCTTGTTCAAGCTTTAGCGTACCAACTAGCTCTTGATAACTACTGGCACCCAGATTGTGAACCATTTCAGCTTTGAAATGGGCTCGTGATTTTTGCTCTTCCCCATTAATAATTTCAGCCAATTCAGTAATTGCTTTTTTTTGTACTTGATTTAAGCGCGTTTCTTCTTTCTTCCATGCAGTCGGCCGATTGGTTTTCGCCATTTCTCGCAGGGTGATAGGTTTTTCAGAGACAAATCGGCGTAGAAGTAAGAGCCCAAATTCTGGGTTGCGATCATCAAGCAATTCTAGAGCGTGGCTGATCACCTCATTAATGGCTTCTTGAATTTGATAACGACTAGCACGTTCTGCTAGTGGTAGGTATTGCCTCAACAATGTTAGGTGAATGAATGGCTCTGGCAGATGATCAACCATGCTGTTGTAGCGTGTTAGGTACAGGCGAAGGCTATCATATGAGATTAACGCTGAATGAGATAAGGATGTGGTCTGTGGCTTAGGCAGGTTCATTTGAAAGGTGGTTTGTTGTGAAATGATAACTAGTCAGAGGATCAAACAGTACTTCAATCGGGATGGATAGACAAACCTAGACTTTTACAGACAAACGGCAGTTTGGGAGTTGATTTCAACTAGACGCTGAGTACCATGCTTACATCGCCTGTGAAGTACCCCATCAGGTTCAGAGTTAAAGAGAAAACCACTGTCACACTTGCAAATCGATTGCATGGAATTGCTCCCCTGCTTTGCATGAAAGATATTCGAGTTTTGACAGCCGTCTCATTCTCGTTTGTTAGAGTCATCTTTTTAAGTGGCCTTGGCTCTGGTTTAAGCTGGCTACACTTACTCAATACCTCAGAATGATCTTGCATGGTGACTCGTTTTTAGGCATAAGGGCTTTTGTCAGCTACTTTTACCCATTAGGGATTGGAATATAGGTTCAAAGGATGAAACGTATCAATTTATTACGGATGTAGTGGATTGATGCGTTTTTTGTTTTTTAGGGAATGTCCCCGATGTAGATGATGATGTAGAGGGCTAGCCTCTACTGGCAGCAGGCTTCTTAAATTAAGTTAGGGAAAACATATGGTAAAAGCAACAATATTATTAATTGAAGCGAGTGGTATCCAAAATTATATTTTTGGAAGTAACCATTTGGCGCAAAACATTGGCGCATCTGAAATCGTTTATCGATCCACGACAGAGTGGCTATATCAACAGCTTCAACGCTTGAACGTATCGAGCAATATTGACAGATTTAGCGAAGTAAAAGGTCTGATCTTAAACAGTGAGACTTTGCTATCTGTGGATGCTGAAATTGTCTATGCCAATGGAGGAAACGCTTTTGTCCTGTTTCAAGATCGAGAAAAAGCGAAGCAAGTTGTTCAAAAGCTTACAAGGCAAATTTATGAAAATGCGCGTGGTTTAAAAGGTAATGTGGCCCTTGGGGAAGTCTTTGATTACGATCCAAAAAACAATGATTTGCAAGATCAGCATGCAGATGTGCGTGCTTTGTTAAGTCAAAAGAAAGCTACAGGTACGAGTGCTTTGCCTTTAGGTGGCCTCAGTGTTACATCAACCTGTGTGTATACGGGGCAGGTTGCAATTGGGGGGGAAACAGATTCAGATGTGGTAGGAGAGGCGACTGCCCAGCGCTTCGTAGATCGAGGGGATTTAGAGCGTGGGATTGAGCCTAGACGCATTTCAAAAGAGGTGGCGCATAAACTACGTTATGAGCATAAAGCAAAAAAGCGGTTGGAAGCTATTCTGCCTAGAGTAAACGATCAAAATGGGTATGAGTTTGTGATGGATTTTGGGCACTTTGGGGTTGTTGATGATTCGAGCTATATCGCTGTCATTCACGCTGATGGAAATCGAATGGGGGATCGTTTTATCGCATTAACGGAAAATGTTTCATCAAATGAAGAATACATTGACAGATTGAGAGATTTGTCTGCAAAAATTGCAGCCAATTCGCTTCAAGCACTTCAGGCAACTGTTGACGTTTTGATTGATTCAATAGAAGCAGGGCAGTTGAGTGATCTTCAAATTTCGAAACCAGACCCCAGCGGAAAAAAAGGAAAGAAGAAGGTCTATCTTCCATTTAGACCACTAGTCTTTGGCGGGGATGACGTGACATTTGTGGCTGATGGCCGTTTAGGTTTGGAGTTGGCGGCCGAGTATGTCAAACAGTTTACCCAATTAGAATTGCCCGGTGGTCCCGTATATGCTAGAGCTGGGGTTGCGATTGTAAAAACGCACTATCCGTTCTCACGCGCCTACGAGCTTGCAGACGAACTTTCAAGCTCCGCCAAAAAGGCAATTGATCAATTTGTAGATCACCCAGAGAAAGAGAGTGCCAATGTGATCGATTGGCATTATTCCACAACCGGCATAATTTTTAATGACTTAAACGAGTTGCGCGAGAGAGAATTTTCAGCAGATGATGGGTCCCTGTTGATGCGGCCGCTGCATTTAGACGATCACTCACGCCAGTGGAAAGCATGGGGGCTGTTCAAACACTTGGTAGACACATTTAGGAACCAAGAGGAGTGGTCAGGCAAGAAAAACAAAGTTTATGCCCTACGCAATTCCCTGCGCACGCGAAACGAATATCCCCTATTCTTAACAAACTATCGATTAGGGGGTTTCGTTTCTACGCTTGCACTTGATGTTTCAAAAGACCTAGAGGGCAAAAAAGGATTAGAGCAAATGGCTGCTCAGGGGTGGGCCAAACGAGATATGTCAGACTCTGCAGAGCCCATGAAAACCGCTTACCATGACCCAATTGAAGCGCTAGATTACTACTACCCAATTGGGCCAACCCATGCACCCAAATCAGCGGAAACTGCAAAAGAAATGGGGGATAAATAGACATTATGACAACTTATTGGCTAAAAATAAATTTGGAAAGCGATGCTGCATTTGGCCGCGGTGATGGGGTTCCGGGTGTTGTGGATGCAGAAGTCCAGCATGATGAATATGGACTGCCGTTTATGAGTGGAAAAACCCTGAAGGGGCTCCTAACAGCAAGCTGCGCCGAAATTCTTGACTCACTCATCTTGGCCGGGAATCAGATGGGATGGCAGGCACCTGCCTCACGCCTTTTTGGAAGTCCGGGTCATAAAACTGATGACATGGGTAATTTGCACGTTAGCGATGCCCGCTTACCTGAATATGTAAGAGCGCAAATCATGGCTGATCAGACTCTGTCTAGACAGAAAGTTCTGGAGTCACTCACTAGTATTCGTACTCATACTGCCATCGACCCAGAGACAGGTGCACCAAAAGATCATTCACTGCGTTCAATGCGGGTTATCTTGCGCATCA
>JBCCSO010000235.1:0-6964 GCA_039199965.1 Chloroflexota bacterium
ATTTCACTGGTACCGTCCCAGATGCGTTCAACACGGGCATCACGCCAGAACCAAACAATTGGATTCTCTTCGGCCAGACCCATCCCACCAAAAATTTGAACCGCTTCGTCAGTCACCATCGCCAACATTTCAGACGCGTAGAGCTTTGCCATCGCGTAATCCTCGTCTTTGGCGGTGCCAAGATCGGTTTTGTACGCCGCTTCGTATGTCAGCCATTCGGCCGCGCGGATTTGGGTCGCCATGTCGGCCAGCTTAAAGCTCACACCCTGATTCTTGCCGATTGGCTTGCCAAACTGCACGCGGGTCGCAGCCCATTCAGTGGCCAGCTCCAACGCTCGCTGAGCCCGGCCGATACAGAACGCCGCCACCGTTAAGCGAGACGCGCCCAGCCATTCACCAGCCACATCAAACCCTTTGTGCTCTTCACCCAAAATGTTTTCTACCGGAATTCGGGCGTTATCAAAGTCGATGATGCAGTTGTTGTACCCCTTGTGAGAGACGATGTCGTAACCAGGCTGAACAGTGACACCGGGGGTGTCAAAGTCAACCAAAAATGAGGTGATCTTTTTGCGGATACCGCGCGGGGTTTCCATCTCACCGCTGGCAGCAAACAGGATGCAGTAGTCGGCTACATCAGCATGGCTGATAAAGTGTTTTGACCCTTTGAGGATGTAGTGATCTCCATCACGGGTTGCGGTGCATTCCATGCCGCGCACGTCAGATCCGGCGTTTGGTTCGCTCATCGCCAAGCAGTCGTGGCGAGTCCCTTCAACAGTCGGTTTGAGCCATTTTTCAATCTGATCACCCTTACAGGCGCGCAAAATATTCGACGGCCGACAGACGAAGTGCTGCAGTGCAAAACTGGTCCGCCCCAGTTCACGCTCCATCAACGTCAATGACATCGCATCGAGGTCAGCACCGCCGTACTCTTCCGGCATGTTGGCCGCGTACAGCCCGTATTGGATCGATTTGTCAATAATTTGCTGAGCCAATTCCGGCCGGACGGCGTTGCTCTTTTCAACTTCCTCTTCATGAGGGATCAGTTCATTGTCTACAAATGCGCGGACAGTCTCCACGATCATTTGTTGTTCTGAGTTTAATTCTAGTTTCATAATGGCTTTTTGCTATTGGCTATTGGCCTTTAGCTTCATACTTTTCACTTCTTAACTTTTTACTTTTTTAGGCCCGCATTGATTCAGTATGGCCGTCGATACAGATCGCTTGGCCTGAAATATTTTTTCCTAAGGGAGAGCACAAATACAAAATTTGGCTAGCAATCTCTTCCGGATCAATAAAAGTTTTCATCGAGACTTGGTTGGTAAACCCTTCACGAACTGCCGCTTCGGTTCGGCCGCTGGCTTCCATTTCAAGCGCAATCACATGCTCCATCCGCTCATTATTCAATGATCCGGGGCAAATAACATTGGCACGTACGTTGTACTCGCCTAACTCCATCGCCATCGTTTTGGTTAGCCCAACAATGGCCCATTTTGAAGCGCAGTACGGCGCTCGATAGGGAAATCCCCACAGCCCGGCCGTGCTGGCAATATTTACAATTGAACCGCTTTGTTGCTTTTTCAGATGGGGGATTGCGCATCGGCTGGTTAAAAACATGCCGGTTAAATTCACATCGAGCGTTAGTCTCCAACCCGCTTCATCAAGCTCTTCAAGGTGGCCGCCCGGCCCGGCGATACCGGCGTTGTTGACCAAGACATCTATACCACCCATGCTTGAAATAGCTTCGGCCATAAACAAAGCAACCTGATCAGCATTACTCACGTCAGCTAGCCAAGTTCTTAAGGATGGTGTGACACGGAGCGCGTTCTCCAAAGCTTCGGCCGAAATATCGCAGATGCAAACGTCAGCGCCATTTTCGGCAAAGGTTTTTGCAATAACGTTGCCCAAACCGGACCCTCCAGCCGTGACGATTATCCTTAAACCTGTGACGTCAATCTTCATCTGACAAATACCAGAGCTGTTGCTAAAAAAGCAGCCAAATTGCCAGCAGCGTGTTGAACACCATCAGCACAAAATCAATCACAAATATGCGCAGCATAACGCCTTTGAAAACATTCCAAATGCCTCCACCACGACGGTTACGGAGTGCCATAGGAACGTTGCCCGCAAATTGTGAGCCATGGGCAAGTGCATTGAAGATCAACAACGTGGCCCACTGACTGTTTTCGTTAAATCCACCGACATTGAACAGCAGAAAAACGTTGAGCACAGACAAGGCCAAATTAAATCCGCCCATAAACCGGCCGGATTCAACAACGGCTTCATAGGCAGAATTGTCACGATACGCTTTGTTTGGCACAACGACCTTGGCAAAGATTTCTCTGCGAAGATAAAACGCATAAAAACCCATCGCGTACCAAATGGCGTTGAGCAAAAGAACAGCGGATAGCATCAAATTACTCGACTATTTTTTCGCGTCAGGGTTGCCGACGTGCCATAGGTTGCTGGCGTCCAGCATGTCAATAAGTTTGATGAGCAAGTCATCCCGCTCCGCTTCAAGCTGCTTGATTGGGGCTCCGTCAGTCAAACGATCACAGCCGTCAATCACTTTATTGGCCAGCTCATCGGTTAGTTCAGGGGCTTCTAAAAAGGTCCAAGGCGCTTTGAGCGATGGGCCAAATTGATGGATGAGATGGGCCATTCCCCCTTCGCCACCGCCAAGATGCAGCACAGACAGCGGCCCCATCAGTGCCCAGCGCAAACCGGGGCCATACCGGATCGCCATATCGATCTCTTCAACGGTTGCCATGTCGTTGTCAATCATGTGCAAAGCTTCCCGCCAAACCGCTTCCATGAGGCGATCCGCCACAAAACCGGGCACCTCTTTGGTCAATTTAAGTGGCTGCTGCCCGTTGGCCCGATAGAAATCAACCGCCCACTGGTGTGCTTCCGGGCTGGTTTCTGGGCCTGCCACCACCTCAACCAAAGGCATGAGGTATGGTGGGTTAAACGGATGCGCCACGGTGCACCGTTCTGGGTGCTTGAGGCCAACGGCCATTTCGCTCATCAAATAGCCAGAGGTTGAACTGGCGATGATGGTATCGGCCGGAGCGGCCGCATCAATCGCTTGAAACGTAGCAATCTTGATCGGCAATCTTTCAGGCGTATTTTCTTGGATAAACTGTGCATCAGACACAGCCTCCTCAAGCGTATCGGTAAAGCTCAAATTATCGGGTGATGCATCTGGATGCAGGCCCAATCGCTCGAGAATAGGCCACACGGCCGTCAACCGATCACGAAGGATTTGCTCCGCCCCTTCACCGGGATCAAAGACCTTAACGGTCATTCCGTTGCGAATAAAGTGAGCGGCCCAACCGCCGCCAATCGTGCCAGAGGCGACGATTCCAACCATCTTTACGTCTGTGGGGTTTGGTCTCATTTTGGGCTGTTAGCTCTTAGCTGTTAGCTTTTGGCTTTTTGCTATTACAACTTTCGCTAAACTCCTTGATTCTGATGGTGTGCCAAAGCTAAAAGCCAATGGCCAATAGCTAATAGCCATCTACGATAATCTTGTTAGCTGCTTAACCGCCCGGCCAGCTTGATCTGGCACAGGCAGATGGGCATGGGCTTGGCCAATGGATAAAACGTTTGAATACAGTGGCTCTAACATAGGGGATACTTTGCTCGCTTTTTGGTCATAATGCAGATGCATGGTTTCGGCCGTTGCAGCTAAATATCCTTTTTCGGTATGGATCATTCGATAAAGAATTTGAATTTTTTTGGCATCCATCCCCACGATCTGAGCTGTGAAATGGATGGGGTCCCCCTTC
This sequence comes from Chloroflexota bacterium, assembly GCA_039199965.1. Lineage (GTDB taxonomy): Bacteria > Chloroflexota > Anaerolineae > Promineifilales > Promineifilaceae > WTJY01. Next base: position 3,789 of record JBCCSO010000235.1, read on the forward strand.
ATTAACTCCTGAACATAAACGATATGAGTTTCGGCCGAATAAAACGTACAACCAGTCTCCTTTAGGTAAGCCTCTAATCCCCAATCGATAAACATCGTATCGATGGCAAAGCCGAAGGCCAGCCCATAATAGCCCTCATTCATGTGGTCGTTCATGTCCAGCCAATCTGGTTGAACGCTGGTTGAATAAATCGTTTCAAGTTCCATCATGCTATTCCTGTGCTGGCCTGACTTCAAACTCAGAAATTCCTTCTTGATCAGCGCGATAAAAGATATGGAGTGGGTTGCAGCACACTTCACAATCTTCAATGTAGTCTTGCTTTGGCACTGATATGTCCAGCAGCATTGAAATTTCTTCCCAGCAGTATGGACAAGTAAAGAAATACTCTTCTTCAAGCATGAAATTTTTAGTTAAAAGGTTGCATTTCTGACTAAGTTCCACATAATGGAACAGGTCCACACTATGGAATTATCCAATTTTCGGAATTATAGCGATCAAAAATAAGATGTCAACGATTCGATCAATAGATAGGGCTTTTATGATTCTGCGGGAGGTTTCTTCGACCACTGAAGGAATCGGGGTCAATGCGATTGCTCAGCAGATTGGGCTAGCAAAAAGCACCACGTCACGCATACTTAGTACGCTTGAAGAGTGGAATGCGGTGGAACGGACGGCCGACAATCGGTTTGTGATTGGGCCGGGTTTACACCGGTTGGTTGAGCACCAACCGCTACCGGCTACGCTGAAAGCTTTAGTCCGACCGGCGATGGAGAAAATAGCGGCCGAAACTGGCGAGGCAATCCTGCTCGTTGTGCAAGATGGAAAGCAGGCGCTGTATCTAGACAGCGTGCCGGGGACACATGCGGTTCAGGTTCGAGAGTGGGTTGGAGAACGGGTGCCGCTTAACCTGACATCCGGGGGCAAAATGCTACTGGCTCATTCAGATGAGGAGTTTATCCAGCAATATCTGGCCAACCCCCTAAAGAGCCACACAGAAAACTCTGTTAGCGATCCGGGCAAGCTAGCCATCCAGCTAAAAACAATTCGGGAGCGGGGCGTAGCAATGACAGACGGGGAATATGACGATGAGGTTGCGGGCATCTCAGTGCCCATCAAAAATGATGATAATGTTGTTATTGCTGTGATAACTGTTTACGGACCGACTTTCAGGCTGCGGCCGTTTGCAAACAGGCAAGTCATCATTGAAAGTATGCAAAGTGCCCTTAAAAAAATCCCCCGTATCAACCTGTCTAAATAAAAAGAGCAGCGCTGAGTTATTCAACGCCGCTCTAAAATCACACAATTTAAGCCGATTAAACTAGCTTGAGAACAATCGGGGCTTCATCCGTATCCCGTTTCCGCTGGTATCTTCTGTTAAATTTCATCACTTTTTCTACAAACCAGCTAAACGTATTGGTTGCGTTCTTAAAAAGTTCTTCTGAGTTCTTAATCACAATCTCAAGTTGATCTGAGTTAGAGTCAGCTTCTTTGAAATGATCAAGAGCCTTGTAACCAGACACTTTATCAATGTATTCATCTGCCTTTGAATCGTACCAATTGGCAAAGCCTGTCTCCATATTTAGCTGATTTTTTAAATCTCTCCTACGTTGAACTTGGCTTCCGTCAATTACAATTTGTTTCATGTCATTCCTCCTAAATTACGATACCGAAACGTTATCAAAATAAGGCAGCCAAGCGCTTGACCAGTTTCTAAAATAAGCGCGATGCTGCGGAGCCGTTTGAACTTGTCCCGGCCAAATGCTGATAACCTCAGCTTGGAAACGGGCCGTTGTGTCAGTACCCCAGTAGGATGGTTTTGACGTTTGCGACAAACGTGCCAGCTTGCTAACACCGTCAATAATCAACGAGGCTGAGTTATGACGATGGTCAAAAACAAAATCAATCTTATGCCAGTTGGTATCTGGTTGTAGGTACGAAACGGTGCGCCAGCCAGCGTCCCCATCCCACATTCTCATGGCCCCAAAATCACCAACCCATGGGTTCAAAATCCATTGAAAGGCGATGCCATAATCTTTGCGGGTATTTGGGCCGTCCCAGATAAAGAATCCGCCCTCAACTGTTTGCGCATTGTAGTTTGGCGTTTGCCATGTGGATGGGACGACTGGAATTCTAAACTCGTAGCTCAATACATGAACGTAATCAAATGCCTCCACATCTTGCCAGCCAATGCCGGTAATGTTGTGGGTCATGATGCCACGCTGCTGCACGTTTGCAAACAGTTCACTTTCTGTTCCGTGATGCTGAGTATCTAGATCTGCAATGTAAGGCCATGCTTGACCGTTTGCAGCCCACTGGGCGTCCCCAAGCCCCATACTCCATGTGGAAAGATCATTTCCACCATAATATTTTGCTGAATCTGATGCAGCATTGGCAACGCCGGCTTTTGTTAAAGCGTTAATTGCCAATGCCCCACCAGCTGCGCTAGCCCCAAACCGGCGCATAAATTCCCTTCTACTGATTTGCATAGTTTCTCCTAGCTAAATACATCAACGGGCAAGACAAACCCGTTAGGCACACATGGATATTCAAATTTGTTTATTCAAGCGTTAGTAAGCTTTTTTAGAACATACCTGCGCAGAACTCACCTAACAATGTACCAACTTCTGTAGCTTTTAGCTTTTTATTTTTGACAGAAATTTCGTAAGACAAAATTAGAACAACCGGAATTTCTATCAAACTGTTAAGTAAATTATAGTTTAGATGTGAGCTAACACAATCCAAAATTGGTCATCTAGTACCCACATCACAAAAAAACGTAATCTTAAAGAATGCATTCTCTGAAAAGGCTACATCTCAGGCAGCATCATTTTTGAGAGGATCTGGATACCAGCTTTCATTTGTGGGTTGTTTGCAAGCTGTTTTTCAAAATCAGAGGATGGCTCGCCATCGGCCGTAAAGTCTTCTTGATGGAGAATGACTCCATGCTCGGTTAGCATGGCGACTCCATAGCAAGGTGGCTCAGCGATACCCCCTGATGGATCAACTTTCTTAAAGTCGAGCGGCGTCTGTACAGTTAGGCTCTTGAAGCAGGCAAACGGAATTTTGTGGGCAACCCCGGTTATTTGACGATGGTTATGGCCAAACAGCAGCATTTCGACATTGGGATACTGCTTCACAAGCTGAATGAATTCATCCCCATTTAACAGGCGAATCAA
>JBCCSO010000236.1:0-6957 GCA_039199965.1 Chloroflexota bacterium
AGCAGTCTGGCCCGTAATCATCGTTCCAAGGGTTGCGGTTATCACTATTTTCTGCCACGATAGAATTACCTACAATCGTTTCGGCCGTGCTGCTGGTATACAGACCACCGCCAAACCGATTGGGTTCCTCCCACGATCCATGAACATTAATTTCATTCCGCACAATGGTGCTGTGGTTAATTTGCACTCTCCCTCTATTCACATTCCGTATACCGCCCCCGGACCCGAATGACTGATTGCCCGTTATCGTGCTGTTTAAGATATATACATCCCCATCGTTCACGTTCGAAATGCCTCCGCCACGGGTCGCAAAATTATTTGCGACCAATGACTCAATCATGATCAAGCGGCCCGCATTAAAAATACCGCCACCCTGAGACGTCATACCGCCACCCCCTTCTGGCAAACTGCTGTCAAGCACATCACTCTGCCACATGGTGAGCCATCCCCAGTTTTGGATGGCCCCACCCAATATGCGGGATTCATGATTGTCTAGCACAACATTTTGCAGCGTAACAGATGCCCCCCTTTTAATCACCAGTCCGGCCGTTTCATCCCCATTTGACTTGGTGCGGCCGTTTTGAATAGTCAAGTCTTCCATCGTCACAGATGGCCCCCTTAAACTCCTATCCGTCCGCCACTCAAAGCAAGATGGGTGTTCTAGATGGGTCCCATCTTTCTCAAGAAATACACCTAAAAATTCACCCGACTGGCCGTCATAGCGCAGAATCTGGTCTGTTTCATTGCTAAGCACATAAAAGTGGCCGTCTGGCCCAAAGCCAATGTCGCTGGGCTTGTCTAACCCACCGCTGCCGCTCGTTACAAAAGCCCCCAAGGGGGTGCCTGTGAGTGCGCTGTATTTTTTGACAGAGTTTGATCCTTCATCTGCCACGTAAAGCAGGTTGTCTTTGAACAGAAGCCCACGCGGCCGTTCTAAACCACTCGAAATAAACGTATATTTATAGTCGCCCGTTTCCCCATCAAAGCGCAGAACCGCATCGGCACCGGTGTCTGTAACGAACACATCCTCATCGTGGAACGCAATGCTGTTGGGCTGCTCCATGCTGGCGTGGGTCAGCGTATTCTTGGTAATGTTGCCGTTAGCTTTAGCAAGCTGCAGCACACGGTTGCTGGGATAAAAGTCAGCCACGTAGAAGTCAAAAGGAGAATCGGGTGAAAAAACACCGTCCGTTAGCAAAGGTGTATCCCCCAGCGTTGCAGGATGGGCAAACGGCCTAATGTACTCCCCGTGGGTATCATACTGAATGACCCCTTCAAAAAATGTGGTCACAAAAATATCGCCAGAGGAATTTTGATCGATAGCAGAAGGGTATTCCAAACCGTTGCTTTTAGGCAGGATGAACGAACCGATCGGCTCACCGTATCGGGTGTAGCTCACAATCGAGTGATCGCCGTTGTCGCACACTAGCAGGTCAACCGACTCGACTCGAAACATCTTGGTGTCGTTTTGACCATCAATAATGGTCACGTTCCGGCCCGCGCCATAAATTTCAACATCGTCTTGTATCACGATTTGGCTGTCTAAAAAGTAGGTTCCGGCCGGTACATTGACAGTCACATTCCCAGCCTGCGCGTTGGCCTGCTCAATCGCGGCCCGCAGGGTACAGTTCCCGTTTGAAGCTTGGCACTGGTTGTCATTCAGGTCGGTATCTGGCAAATCGGCCGTACTATCAACGTTGAAAACCATGCTTACATTGGTGTTCAGCATGATAGCAGCGTCGTTTGCATTAACGGCCGAAACGGGAAGCAAACCAATCAATCCAGTGAACAGCAATCCTAAAATTAATAGTGATCGGCTAGTTAAAATATGGATATAAAAAATAAAGTGGGCGAATAATTCTTGTTTTTTCATCTTTTCGTTTTCAAATGTGAGCGGTTTTGCAAAATACTGCATAGTCCAAATTGCGATATTGTGATTAAATGTGGGTGCAATTTGAGCCTTGATAACGCAGATTATGAACCTTTGGCTGTCAGAAAGTTCTGACGCTGAATCAGAATTTTTCAGAAATAGCCAGACCAACCGCAAAAGGCAACTTGATTTTGCTTGATGAAGTAGCGGTTGGCACATTGGGGGAAAAGTAGGATGGCATTAAATTTCGGAGACTTGCTCTCAAACGCTCTACATGAGATCAAGCTTCACACGCGCAAAAAGATCGGCATTATTCAGGATGAGATCGGCTACACGTTCGATCCGCATCTAACGGGGGATGCGGTCGAGAGCTGGCGCTATCGTAAAGGGCCCCCCACACTTGAATTGCTGGAGCAACTGGCGGCCGCCATCTTGACTTACGGATGCGAAGCACACGACCGCGATTGGCTGGCTGATTTTTTAGAGAAGGGACAGCATCCTTACATCGATGCGGTTTGTGATCGGCATTTTCCCCCTGAGACTGCCAAAAGCGATGATCAGCTGACTAAAGTTAAGTTTCCAGCCCCACCCATCGCCGCTTATGCCCCACCGAAATTAGATCAGTTTGTCGGTCGCGCGGCCGAGCTTGACCGGTTCCGCTCTGCATTTGACCAAAACAAGCTGGCCCTCATTTGCGGGATGGCCGGTATCGGGAAAACCACGCTGGCAACCCGACTGGCGTCTGAACAACCAGATCAAATGGCCGTTTTTTGGCACGCCTTTCACGATGGCAATCTAAACCCGTTCATCCGACGGATTGCAGGCTTTCTGGCCAATCACGACCGGTCTGATCTGTGGGAGATGATTGAGTCAGCCCGACGAGAAGGGATTAAGCCCCCAGACACAGAAACCAGCCTAGATACAATCACGGCTCAGCTCAATGAACTCAACGTGATTCTCTGTTTAGACGATTTGCAGTACGTGGATGATGATCCACAGTTTGGAGAATTCCTATCAAAGCTGCAAACAAACGAAGTCCCACTCATCATTACGGCTCGCCGTTTCCCATCGTTTTTAACCGCCCGCCAGCAAGAAATCACGGGTCTGTCTGAAGCGGATGTCAACATGCTTCTGGCTGAACGGGGGATCGTCCTGCCAGATGATCAGGTTGCAGATTTGCACAGCTACACCGGGGGAAACGGAGCGTTTTTGACCTTAGCGGCCGTTGTTCTCAAACACGCCCATGATCCGGCCGATGTCATTGCCAAGCTGGCTGAAATCGACAATATCGAGCGCTTCTTAATGGAGGAGGTCAATGATCGTTTGTCAGCCAATCAGCAGCGGCTGATGGAAGGGGTTGCGATTTTAGGTGGGTATCCCGGTACCCGTGATGTTTTGGAAGACATGCTCAATCAGCGGGATGTGCGCCGCACATTGCAAGAGCTTACCGGACAGTTTTTACTCATCACGAGCGAGGGGGATTACGGCCGGGAGTACCATCAGCATTCAATCATTCAGGCGTTTTACTACGATCAACCCCGTCGCCGGATGCGGCGCGAGCTGCACTTACGCGCGGCCGAATTTTATGAAACTGAGGAGCTTGATCAGTTCAAGGCGACCTTTCACTATGCTAAAGGGGAAGACGGGGAGCGGGCTACTCAAATTGCAACAAAATTTTTGTGGCAAATTGTCAACCAGGGGATGGCGCGGCCGCTGGCAAAACTGCTCGATGAGGTGACAGAGGAATCGCTGGCCCAAATCGATCAGTTTGAGCTATGGCTAACCAAAGGGCAGCTAGACACGCTTTTGGGTGATTTTGACAACGCGCAAGAGGTGCTGCAAAAGGCGGCCGAAAAACTGCAGGCGCTGCCAAAAACGAATGAAACCGATGTACTGAAAGGGCGAGTGTGCTTACATATGGCGGAGCTGCTTGAGCGGCAGTCCCCACCGGAGGCGTTAACGTGGGCGCAGCGGGGATTGGACATTGTGCCCCGCAGTGAGAAAGAGCTAACGGCCGCGCTGACGGTTAAAACTGGCACCATGATGATGCACATGGGGAATTGGGGTGGTGCTCTAGAAACCTTTGAAACCGTATCAACGAACGATCTTGACAAGAACCAAAGTCTAAAAGCTGAGCTTTGGATGAATTTAGGTAATGTATATGCCAATAAAGAGGAGACATTTTACTTATCCGAAGAATTTGCATTCCAAGCTCTTGAGCTGTCTAGAGATTTGCGCAATCATCGCCAAAGTTGTCAAATACTTTCAAATATCGCTTACATCCCATATGCTCAAGGAAATTGGGTGAAAGCAGCATCCCTGCTGGAAGACGCCCTATCCATTGCAAAGAGAATTGGAAGTCAAACAGACATACTGAGTACCAGTACCAATTTAGGCCGTTTATACATTGATTTAGGAGAATTTGATTTAGCCAGAAAACACCTCACGCTAGCTATTTCAATAGGTGAGCCTTTCAATCTACATCCCGCATTGATTGCCAAAATAAACCTATCAGACCTTTTGAATTTGGAAGGGAAATATCAGAGCGCAATAGATCTGCTTCAAGAGTTAATCGAGCCAATCAAGGCAAAAAATGATCAAGACAACCTTGCTTTCATTTTTAGTTCAATGGCAGAGGCGAATTTAGGGCTGGGAAATTATGATCAGGCATCTAATTGTGCAGAAAATGCGATAGCTATGTTTAGAGCACTTGGCGACAGTAGAGGAATGGGGATTACATGGCGAGTTGTTGGTCAAATTCAGGCTAAGAACAATAATTTTATAAAGGCTCTTGATGCATACAACAAGAGCATGGAACTCTTAAACCAAGAAGATAAGTTTCAATTTGCCATATCCCAAGCAGCAAAGGGGATTCTACTTCATACTTCAGATGAATTAGGAGATTCTGTTTCACTTTTAAATTCTGCATTGGGAGCGTTTGAAAACCTACAGGCCAAGCATCATATCGAATGGGTCGACCAACATCTGACACTTCAAAATCGACTAGCAGCCAATTAAAGACCAGCTACATTAGGTGTCTGCCAATATGAATCAAACTAATTTTCCCGATGGAAAATCAGAGTTTTCTGAAAGCTATCTGCTTAAGCTATCCCAAAATCAATTTTATTGAAAAAAGTTTGAGGAAAAATGAAAAAATACAAATTAGAAATCAGCTTTATCATGCTCTTTTCGCTCTTATCAGCTATTTTGCTGCAGCCGACAGAAGCAATGGGGAAATGGGTTTCAAATACGACACACGCACCCTATCGAATTGATCATGTGTGCATAGACGGTGTTCAGGTAACAGCCACTGTAAACGATATCATTGAAGGAGATTCTGGTGAGAAAGTTACGCTTGATGTCCATTTGTTCGAAGGTGAATACGCAGATGATTGGCTGACTAACTATCACTTTTCATTGCAAGATGAATACTTAACCCCCATCGGTTACTCAATGTTCTTTGACGCTAATATCGCTCAAACCGAACCAATCACAGGTTTTTTCAATACCCAAACTATTTCATACACCACTCAGATAATGCCGTTTATTATTGAGCCATCAGTCGGTTCAACTGTTTTGGTAGAAAATAGCGGGCCGGGTCTATCGGTTAACAATTTCAGTACAGTAGATAACTGCCGATTCTTTGATTACACGGCCGACCAAAGTCATTCATTTGAAAGCACCAGCCTAGTTTCTCCATCAGCATCCCTTTTAAACACTAATGCGTTAGTTTTCAAGGTCGAAGAACTACCTGACTCAGGGGAAGTGAGTTTAAATGGCAACATCCCCCTTGCTGATGGGAGTCAATTCACCCATAAAGACTTACTTGATGGCGGAGGGCAGCTTGAGTACGTTAGTGTAAACAATTCAAACAGTACCCAAATCATCAGATTTTCTGTTACTGGAACTGATCGGTTAACCAATGCAAATTTTGATTCATATCGGCCATCTATTTCAGGCGATGGATCATATGTCTCATTCACTTCAGACGCCACCGATTTAACTTCTCTCAGCACTGGCGGTTTTAGCCATGTTTATAGAGCCAACCTCCTCACCGGCTCAATTGACCCGATCTCACTAAACCCTAATCAAACTGAATTTGGAAATGGCTCATCTGACAACTCTGTTATTTCGCCGACAGGTTCGAGGATAGCCTACTCATCACTCGCAACAACTCTGATCGACGTAAACAACGCATGGTGTCTTCGCCGTGCAGACACCAATTTAACAAAAGACGTATTTCTTTGGAGAAATAACTTTTCAACCCAAGAACGAATTTCTACATTTGCAAACAGTGGTGTTTGCCAAGAATCACCGTTGATTTCAGATTACCCAGCTATTGCCGATGAGCGGGCGTTGAGTTATGACACCGCCCACCAAACCTTTTCACAACTCCCGTATGACAACTATGAAGATAACAACGGAGAGCTTGATGTTATTGCGTTTGATGGTTCTTATAATGAACACATCTATGACACAGCCAACAACACACCAATCATCATCATTCCTACCATCATTGTCCCAACCGTTGTGCCCACGCTCCCACCCATCATTATTCCAAGAGAGGGAGAACAGGCTTTGGCGGCCCCGCAGGCCACTCCTCAAGCACCCAACGCACCTAGTTTGGACCCAGACATTTCGGCCGATGGCAACGTGATCGTTTACGAGTCGTTTGCGACTGATCTGATTAGAACCATTTCAGGCAACCCAGCAGACACGAACGGATTGGTCGACATTTACGCCAGCATACGGAACGAGGCTGATGATGGTTGGTTTGTGCGCCGCATTTCAGTTAACTCAGACAACCAGCAGGCTTCGGGCGGTGACTCACGGAACCCAACCGTTTCCATGTTTGGCAATCACGTAGCCTTTCAATCAAAAGCAAGCAACTTTGATCCGGCCGCAACCACTGGCAATTGGCAGATCTTTGTCCGCGATTTAGAAGTTAGCTGTACCACACTGCTCTCTACCCACACGGACGGCACATTAGGCAACGGTGACTCAACTGATCCATCTATTTCAGGGGATGGCCGCTTCATCGCTGTTACGTCTGTAGCCAACAATCTAGTGGATGCGGACACCAACGG
>JBCCSO010000237.1:0-6952 GCA_039199965.1 Chloroflexota bacterium
GCTTCGTGTAGATATTTCTGTAACATGCTGCCAAAGCGGTAGTGTAACGGGTTGGCCCGTTTGTTGTGCCGTGCCAGACGGTTGGGTGCTTCCGGCCCAGACGGCCACCAAGCGATTTGGGGTGTACCCGATCGTCCATTCGCCGTTTTGCACAGCAGTTGAAGGCTGCACGATGGCAAACGGCTGGCCGTCTCCTAGAGGGGTAGAGGTGATGGACTGATTAACCAGCCACGCAATTTCACTGGGCAAAATCGGCCGATCTGTGCCGCTTTGCTGTTCAAATAAAATATCGCCGCGCTCGTCTTCAACCTGCTGAATGACAATGGGCAGATTGGCCTGTTCGTTTGGCTGAACACCCCCGTTGGCTAGAACTGCATAGGCTTGCGCTACATCTAAAAATCCGGCTTGGACATCGGCCGTGCTGTTAAGAGGGGAATAGATGCTGCTTGATCGCTCTAATGATCTTACGCCCAGCTCGTTGGCAAGCGTGAAGATATTACTTTGTCCTACCCATTCCATGACGTCTGCCGCTGCGTCCGGAGAGCCAGACAGAATGGCCTCTCCTAGAAAGATTGGTCCTGATCCGGTTGGCGTTTCGCCCTCAGGTGATGCAATGTCAATCACCATCGATGAAAGTGCATGACCCTGACTTAAAGCAGAGGTGTAAATGAACGGATAGAACACACTGCCTAGCTCAAGCTGCCCGCCGGGATTTTGCGGTGAATCTAATGGCAGATCCGCAATTTCTCCAGCCCCGCTGAGGGCTAAAATTTCTCCCGTCAGTGGATTTATAATCACCAGCAAAAGCGAATCAACCGGCCGGATGTTGCTGCTGGGAAAATAATCTTGTGTGGCAAACTCTACCGCTTCTGGGCAGTCTGCTGAGCCAGTTAGTCCCAATCCGCTCAAATAATTATGATAGTACTCGCTTAAGCAGTCAGTCACCTGCTGTAAGGCTGGATCGATTGTGGTGACCACGTTTAGCTGACGGTTTGCAATTTCATCAGCAGAAAAAAGATTTTCCAACCGACTGTTTAGCAATCGGTTCAAAATTAGATTGGGTTGGTCAACAAATGTATTTTGAGACACATCTAATGGGGTAAATCTAGCTGCAATAAACTGTTCTTGCGTAATAAAATTTTGGCGCAGCATCTCTTCCAGAACCGCTTCTTGTCGCAGCTTGGCCCCAGCTGGATTATCCACCGGGTTGATGTTTGGATTATCTAAAATGCCCAGTAGCATAGCGGATTCTGGCAGGGTTAGCTGAGTCCCTACGCGGTCATAATAAAAGCTGGCGGCCGCCGCCAAACCAAACTGTTGGTTGCCGTAATAGCTGCTGTTGAGGAGCCATGTGGCTAACTCTTCGGCCGTCCAAGATGCTTGTAGCTCAGCGATTACAAGCTGTACTTCCAGCCCTGTACCACGTTGGCCTGCCTGCGCTAAAAGCGATTGGGCAATGGGAGTCAATGGCGAAAGTGTTTCTCCCGTTTGGTTACTAAAAAACTGGTTTGCAATTATGCTGTTTAGGTTTGGTGAATTTGGGCCTGTTGGCTTAATAAAGATGTCTGGTGACAGCGCATAGACCCCGTTGAGGGTTTGCGAATTTAATTCGTTTGCTTGCACCCATCTAATATTGTTTGAAGACTCACTACTTTGAATCAATAGAACAGGTTCCCCTGCTTGGTCTCTGGCCAAGAACTGGGGTGCTATCTGATTTGGGGCAGTTGACAAAAAATTTTGAACCGCTTCCTCATAAGTTGGCACAACTTGAAAGGTTTCATTGATTGTGGACCATGCAAAAAAGCTGTACAGAATGGCTGGTAGTACCACAACGATGGATGTGGCGAACAAGGAAATAAGGCTCAATCGACGTCGACTTTGTCGCTGTCTTTGCCTGTTTCTTTTTTGTTCTATTCGCTGACGAACACGTTTTGTTGTTTGAGCCATCTTAAATCAGTACAGATTCTCTTAATATTTGATTTTAACCGGAATCGGCTATGCTATAATTTTACACTATGGACCAATCCTTGATACGAAATTTCAGCATTATTGCTCATATTGACCACGGTAAATCTACGCTCGCTGACCGTCTGATGCAAAGCACAGAGACTGTTGAAGAAAGAAAAATGCAGGCTCAGTTGCTAGACAGCATGGATCTCGAGCGGGAAAAAGGGGTGACTATCAAAGCCTCGGCCGTGCGAATCAACTATACCGCTTCTGATGGTGTGACCTATCAATACAATTTGATTGATACACCTGGCCATGTTGATTTTGGTTACGAGGTAAGTCGCGCGCTACAAGGTTGTGAGGGTGCGATATTGGTTGTGGACGCAACGCAGGGCATTGAGGCTCAGACGCTGGCGAATTTGTATCTGGCACTTGAACAAGATTTGGAGTTGATCCCGGTTATCAACAAGATCGACCTACCAGCTGCTCAGCCTGAGTTTGTGGCAGAAGAAGTTGAAAATCTAATTGGAATCCCGGCTGAAGATGTGATACCCATCAGCGCAAAGTTGGGTACCAACATTGGGCAGGTGCTCGAAGCGATTGCTCAGCGTGTGCCGCCACCTGAAGGTGATTCAGATGCTCCATTTAGAGCATTGGTCTTTGATTCTCACTATGATGCATACAAAGGGGTGGTCGCTTACGTGCGCGTTTTGGACGGTAGCATCAGCCAACGCGATTGGATTCGGATTATGTCTAATCATGTTGAAGCCGACCCCTTAGAGATTGGGGTGTTTGAGCCCAATATGCAGCCGATGAAGACACTTTCTGCAGGTGAAGTAGGATACATTGCTACTGGCCTAAAAGATGTGCGTGATTGTCGAGTAGGGGACACGATCACGGCCAAAGCCCGACCTGCTGAAGATCCATTGGCTGGTTTTGAAGCTGCGAAGCCGATGGTTTTTGCAGGGTTCTATCCGACCAACAACGAAGACTATACTGACCTGCGGGATGCGCTGGAAAAACTGCAGCTCAATGATGCGGCGCTGGTCTTCGAACCTGAAACATCTACAGCGCTAAATTTTGGTTTCCGCTGCGGCTTCTTGGGTATGTTTCATATGGAAATTATCCAAGAACGTCTTGAGCGTGAATATGACTTAGATATTATTGCTACAGCCCCCAGCGTGCGGTATGAAGTACTTGATCGCAATTCTGAAGAAATCAAAATTGTGGAAAGCCCGGCCGAGCTGCCAGATGAGGGCTCAATTGTGTCGATTAGCGAGCCGTGGATGCACGTTCAAATATTCTCTCCTGAAGAGTATTATGGGGTGCTCATGGACCTGATGATGAAGCGTAGAGGAGAGTTTGTGGGCCAAGAATACCCTGCACCCGGCCGCATTATTTTTAAGTTTGACATCCCGCTGGCTGAATTGATTATTGATTTTTATGATAAGCTCAAAAGCGTGACGCGCGGATATGCCTCGATGGATTATGAGTTTGCTGGGTACCGTGTCTCTGACTTAGTAAAGCTCGAAGTTTTGGTGAACAAACAGTCTGTTGATGCGCTTGCCATGATCGTCCACAAAGACAAAGCTTATTACCGGGGGCAGAAGCTTGTTTCTGAGCTCAAAGAACGGATTCCGCGCCAAATGTTTGAGGTTCCTATCCAAGCCTCAACGGGTAAACGTGTAATTAGCAGGGCTAACGTCCGTGCGCTGCGCAAAGACGTCCTTTCAAAATGCTACGGTGGTGATGTTACGCGTAAACGTAAGCTATTAGAAAAGCAGAAAAAGGGTAAGAAGCGGATGAAAATGATCGGCAATGTGGAGGTTCCTCAGGAAGCGTTTATGGCGGTTCTACAGCTAAACGAGGATTAACCATTTCTTGAGCAAACCTTTGGACTTATCCAAAATAATAACCCGCGTCAGCGGGTTTTTGTTTTTACTTTTTCTTAACTGGTAGATAGTACTTTCGTAATACGAACCGTAGGGAGTCTGTTCGACAGTGTAGGGGTCTTCAAAACTGCACTGCAGTCGGGCCGTGATGAGACAGTGAAAAAGGAAAGCAGATTGCGTATATAGGGTAGAGTTTAAGCACCATTTCCCTTATAACTAGATCAAGAATTCCAAGTTTGAAGAGCGATCCAACAAACCCAACCAAATCTAATTTGGAATTGAAGACATTTTCATAATCCTCACCCAATTTCTGATGTTTCCTGTTTGGCAAAAATTGCTGAAGGGAGGAGTTCAAATTTATGTTAACGAATCAAAACACATTTCATCAATATGTGACTGGAGAGCTATTTGTTGCTTTCCGCGACTGGCTCAACCGCAATCGATCTGGGCGTGTTGTATTGGGGCCGGTCAACGTACGTTTGCAAGAAAACGCGCGTCTTATCCAACCTGACCTATTTGTTGCTCTTGGCCCTAATTGGCGCGGTGATGTCAGCGTCTACCGTGGCGTGCCTGACCTTGTTGTAGAAGTTTTGAGTGATGAGACTTACCGAATTGATCGTGTTGTAAAATACATCTCTTACGAGCAAGTTGGCGTTAAAGAATACTGGATTGTCAACCTGAAGACCCAATCTGTTGAAGTTTATTCACTGACTGACAAAGAATACAGCTTCGTGGGTGAATACCGCCCGGAAGAGAATGTTAAATCTCCTCTGCTCGAGGGTTTGTCTATTCCAGTGCGCACCCTGTTCCCAAAGGTGTCACAGTTTACTGAAAAGATCAAAGTCAGTGAGAATGTGCAATACAATGGTGAGGTTTCGCCCGAAGCTATTGGGGAAACGGTTGCGGCTTAATACACTATGGGCATGTCGATTTATGCCCGTCTAGTTTATCCGTTAATATCAGTCGTTGATGCTGAAGTCACGCACAACGTAACGATAAACCTTTTAGAAAACACGCAAAATTCTGGAAGTGGGAGATCGTTTCTCGGTCGAATTGCGGGTGATCTCCCACCTTCGAAATGTACGGTTGCTGGACTTACATTCCCAAATGTTTTGGGTGTGGCAGCCGGTTTTGACAAAGATGTGAGGGTAGCTAAAGGCTTGGCACAATTGGGATTTGGTCATGTTGAAGTAGGGACGCTAACACCTAGGCCACAAGAGGGGAACCCCCGACCAAGAATTTTTAGATACAAGCAGCAGGGTGCACTCATCAACCGAATGGGCTTCCCTAACTGTGGTGTTCGTGCCGCTCTTCCCCGATTACGCACCTTGGCTGAGAGCCCACGCGAATGGGTTCTGGGGGTGAGTTTAGGCAAGCAAAAGGAAACACCTCTTGCAGAAGCAGTTGATGATTACATAGAGGTTATGCAGTTAGTTTATGAAAACACTGATTACCTGGCCGTAAATATTAGCTCTCCAAATACTCCCGGCTTGCGAGAGTTACAAAGGGGAAGCTACATTACCAATCTGCTTAATCAGCTAAAACTTGAATCAATCCGGCTAGCGCAAGAGAAGGGTGTTAAAGAGCGGCCGATCTTCGTAAAAATCGCCCCTGACATTGATCAAGAGGGATTATTGGAAGTAATCGATGCTGCTTTTGGCCAAGAGATTGATGGGATTATTGCAACCAATACTACCCGCAGCCGGGAACAGCTGCCCTCTGCAGCAGCTGACCAAGAGGGGGGAATGAGCGGCAAGCCGCTGTTTGAGAAAAGCATCAAAGTAGTAAGGGATATTTCAAGCATCACTTCAGGCAAAATGGCCATTATTGGTGTGGGTGGGGTTCGCACGGCTGAAGATGTAGGCAAAATGCTCGATGCTGGTGCATCACTGGTGCAGGTGTATACTGGAATGATTTATGATGGGCCAGGAATTGCCGGCCGGATTTTGCGTCAACTTTAACGTCTGAATGTAAGAGGCTGTTTTGCTCGGGGTAAATTTAAAATAAATGTAGAGCCTTCGCCGGGACCATCACTCTGTGCTGAAACATCCCCATCCATTAATCGAGCAAGCTGCCGAGAAATTGATAGGCCGATTCCACTCCCACCGCTCATCCTTGATCTAGACGGGTCTACGCGGTAAAAGCGCTCAAATACGTACGGGATTGCTTCTTCAGGAATACCTTCACCAGTGTCTGTAACTGAAATATTGACCGTTCCGTCGGCCGCGTAGCCTACATGAATCGTTATTCTTCCACCTTCTGGCGTATGTCGAATAGCGTTACCTAAAAAGTTGATCAAAATCTGCGAGGTTCGATCCCGATCTGCAAAAACAGACATGCTGCGGTGATCTGTGCTCGTTTCAAATGTAATCGATTTTGTAACTAGCTTTGGCTGAAGCTGACTCCGAACTTGCTCGATGAGCGGCATAATGGGGAAATCAAGCTGCAGTAATTTTACATTTCCACCTTCTACCCGAGACAAATCTTGCAAGTCTGAGACCAATCGTTTCAACCTTCGGAGCTCTACCCCCATGATCGCCCACGTTTCCTCATCACCCGGAAACAGACCATCCTGAAGCCCTTCTACATACCCCTGCAATGAGGTTAGAGGGGTACGCAGTTCGTGCGAGACATTGCCAATGAGTGAAATACGATTTTGTTCTACTTTCTCAAGCGATTCAGCCATCTGATTGAACTGCTGCGCCACATCAGCTAATTCAATGGTAACAGGTGGGGTAATACGCTCGTCATACCGGCCGTCAGCAATTCGCCTGCTGCTGATATTCAGCCGTTCAAGTGGATTGATGATGATACGGGAGAGGATTAAGCTGGCACCCCATCCAATGAATAAGGCTCCGGCACCAGCGATTAGAATAGAGAAAATAACGACATTGCGAAATGTAAGAAGCAAATCTGTGCTTGCTGTCTCAAGAGCCGACATTCCCTCTGTAACTAGTCCTTCTAAAGTTGGTTGGATCGTTGTGCCAACAATATTTAGAAAGATGGTGCGGGTCATGATCAGGACAACTGCAATAACCACGACTATGACAATAAGCTGAGCGGTGACAATTTGCCACCGCAGGTAACTTAGCTGCCTTTGAATAATGGCGATA
>JBCCSO010000238.1:0-6949 GCA_039199965.1 Chloroflexota bacterium
TGGTAGCCGATGAGCTTTAGCTCACTGGCGATAAGAAACCTGCTGAACAATTACATAAATTTTACTAAATCAGCCTTAACTATCCTGATTGCTTAATCGGTTCATTAGCTTTGAGAAACCGCAAGAATGGTCAAGAAGTGGCTGGAATGTTCTGCTAGAATGTGCACCATCATGACCCGACTTGAAGAAATACTTCCGCTGTTGGCACAGCTTACTGAGGTTGATGGTGAGATCAAAACGCTGGCTGATTTGGCCGCGGCCGATGGGCGCTCTCCCTTTCATCTGCAGCGTATTTTCAGCGCTGAGGTAGGTGAAAGCCCGCTGCAATATAGTCGTCGGGTCCGATTACAAAGAGCTGCTGCAGCACTGCTCGTTACCCACAAAAGCGTACTTGATATCGCACTCGATGCTGGCTTTGATAGCCCTGAAGGCTTTTCACGCGCCTTCAAAGCAATGTTTTCGCTATCCCCTAAACAGTTTCGGGATCAACAGCGGCCGACTTTTAACCACTATGTGCATCAGTATCAGGTACATCTTGAAACGGCGAATAAAGCCGCTCCATGTGTGGGACTGTATCGCACACCGTTAGAAAATGAACCAATGACTGGAGGAATTAAAATGAGTTACGAAGTGACTAAGAAAACAATTGAGGAAGTCCCGTTTCTTTACATGAGAAAACAGGCCAAACCAGATGCCGTTTCTGAAGCCCTAGCCAGCATGCTGGTACCAGTGTTTCAGTACGCCACGGCAAACGGCATCCCGTTTGCTGGACCGCCAACCGCGCGTTACGTCAGTTTTGGCCCCGGCCTCGTGACGCTTGAAGCTGGGATGCCGGTAGCGGGTCCGGCCGATGCCAAAGATGACATTATTTTGGGTTCTTTGTTTGGTGGTGAAGTCGCTTCAACCATTCACAAGGGGCCGTATGACACGCTCAATTTGGGGCATGAAGCGGTTCAAGAGTGGATGATCGAAAACAATCTTGAAGCGGCTGGCCCTCCATGGGAAGTTTACATCACTGATCCGGGCGAGGTGCCAGACCCGGCCGAATGGCTCACTGAGATCATTCATCCATTGAAGTAGATTATTAATTGATGCCTCTATGCAGGAGCTAACCAGTATGTCAGCAAAATCAGCCAATCGGGCCTAGTTTGGCTGACTAGCTGAAAGCGGAGCGTGCTGATCATGCTGATTCAGCTACAATCTCTGCATGGCAATTATCATCCTTTTAAGACATGGCGAAAACGAGTGGGTAAAAGAACACAAACTTGCAGGCTGGATTCCCGGCGTGCATTTGAACGAGAACGGTCGTAAGCAGGCGCAAGATGCGGCCGAGCGGCTGGCCCATTTGCCCATTTCTACGCTTTACTCAAGCCCGGTGGAACGCTGCATGGAAACGGCCGAATACGTGGCCGAAAAACTAGAGCTAGACATTGTGCAACTCCCAGAGGTAGGTGAGGTACGCTACGGTGACTGGGAAGGTGAAAAAATTGCGGAGCTGGCTAAACTACCTGAATGGCACGTCGTACAACATGCGCCCAGTCGCCACGCATTTCCCGGTGGAGAGTCGATGCGGGCTGTGCAAACGAGAATCGTTGATGCGTTAGAATCTTTGGCGCACAAACATGGGGATGAGATGATTGTCGTGTGTGCTCACGCAGACTTGATTAAGATGGCGTTGGCACACTACTTGGGCACCCATTTAGATTTGTTCCAGCGCATTGTCGTTTCTCCGTGCTCAGCCAGTGTTCTGATGTTAGGCGACAAAGGGCTTATTCGGGTTTTGCGTGTGAATGACCACGGCCCAATTCCAAAACCACCCCAAAAAGCTAATAGCTAATGGCTGTTAGCTATTAGCTAATTATGCCAGAACATATTGAACTTAACCCTGCATCACATATTACTGTAGGGACGGTTGGAGAACCTGGGAACCGCACGTTTTACCTGCAAGGGAGTCAGGGGCGTGAGGTTGTTTCTCTTGTCATCGAGAAAAATCAAGCAGCCATGATAGCGGAAGCGATTGAGGGGCTAATTGAAGACATTGCTAAAGATCATCCCAATATTGTGGGTAGTCTGGCCGAAGCTGATCTGCTTACGGTGGATGTCCGTTTCCGCACGCCGGAGTTTGCCCTCTTTCGCGTGGGGAACTTAGGTCTTGGTTTTAATGAAGAAGTCAGTCGAATTATTGTGGTGGCCTATGAGTTAGTCGAAGAAGAGGTTGAAGCTGGGATGGTTAGCTTCTGGGGAACCATCGATCAAATGCGGGCTCTCATTAAGCAAGCTCGCTCTATGGTGAAAGCTGGTCGGCCGATCTGTGGCAATTGTGGGGAGCCAATTAGCAAAGAAGGTCATTTTTGTCCGCGCAGAAACGGACACAACCATTAGAAATTGACGATTTCAGATTGACGATTTCCGACTGTGCCTGCATGATAAAGATTGCGCCAACCTACTCAACGTAAATTGAGTCAACCATCCATCAACTCACTATCGGCAATCTCAAATGAACGAAGAAAAGATTATCACCCATCTGCAAAATGGCACCATCGAAATGGATGGCTACGTGCCGTGGGGATCAAACTACACGGTGGTTGTTACGTCTGTTTTTGAGGGACAAGAAATGCAGGCGGTTTACAAACCGCGTCAGGGAGAGCGACCGCTCTGGGACTTTCCATCGGGTACACTGTGTTACAGGGAATACTGTGCTTACTTGGTCAGCAATGCGGCCGGATGGGACGTTGTCCCGCCAACTGTTTTAGTTGAAGGGCCAAAAGGGTTGGGTTCACTGCAAGCATTTGTTCCACATGATCCCAACGTCCACTTTTTTAACTTTGAAAACAAGCACCTGCTCGAAAATGAGCTGCGCACCATCTGTCTGTTTGACCTGATTATCAACAACGCAGACCGCAAAGGGGGACACATTATCCAAGAGGACCATGAGGGTGAGCCGGACTATGAAGGGAACGGCCGCTTATGGGCGATAGATCATGGAATTGCGTTTCATGATGAACCAAAATTGCGCTCCGTGGTCTGGGACTACGCAGAGGAACCGATTGCAAAAAACCTGCTAGAAGACCTAGAAAAGTTGGAAAAACAAGTGGGGCGCACAGATGAAGAGAGCTTGGGCTGTCGGCTCGCACCGCTTTTGAGCCGACGTGAAATGAAGGCATTCACCTACCGCATCAAGCGTTTTTTAAACACGGGCGTTTTTCCTCATCCCGGTCCCGGTCGACCCTATCCATGGCCGATGGTTTGACACTGAAGCTTACCCACCCAAACTCGTTTCTATTCCTGACTAGGTCAACAGGTTTTGCTACATCAAAGTCATCAAGTCTCTCTTTTGACTCATTAAAGAAAAGCAAAGACGTCACACCCTGAAGGCCGCGCTGCTATTAAGTGAGCGCGGCTTTTGAGGGAAACACATCGCCGTTTTGGCTTGAAATTTGGTTGTCTAAGATCAACTCCGAAAAATAAATGCCCAGAGTCGTTTGCGTAGGGTTGGCTGTAAAGCGACTTTAACGCTGTGTATGGGTAATTTACTCTTGCGAATCGCTTAAGCTATCTGTTGAATTGTTCTCAGCATATTGGTGATGATAATCCACCAAAATGTTGTGAGCCCCAGTAAAACGGCCACGTTGGCCCATCTAATCTTTTGAAAGACTATTGTTAATTTGTTCATAATCTACCCCGAATTTAAAGCAATAAGTTAATCAATGTAGGCTGAACTAAGTGGAAAGAGAATCAGGACTACTCTGATTTGCACAGAGGTTGGACTATCTGTGGACCTTTTGTTCCGAGCCGTATTCCGGCCGAATGTAAAACCCATTGGCCTTGTATTCTCTGCAGAGGGTTTCTAACCAGCGCCAGCTTTTTAGCTCTCCAGCTTGCTCACGCACCCAAAGATCCGGTCCCTTTTTGTTAACACGCTCTTTGCGAGAAAAACCTTGTAAACTCATAGTTGTGTATAAACCCTTCTCATTACTGCTGGGAAAAGCGGTGCGCTCCCAATAAATTTCAATTGTTGTTTTAACTGGTTCACGATGCATGGGGAACATCTCCTGCGGAAAACTAAACTTCAAAGAATGATGGTCTAAATGTAGGTTTATTGGCTTACGGGCAAAGTAAAGAAATTTCTTGAGCATTGGTACATTAGTCCTAGCTCTGTAAACTAAATTACAGTTGTGTGCAATTCTATGTTTGGTTGGATGAAGTGCTAGCTTTTTAAGTTCTGTTAGCTGGGCTGCCTATTTGACTTAGCCAAAATGTATTCATAACCATTGAGCTCCCCATTTTCGTCATATTCAGGAAATTGGCCGACTTTCTCGAATCCATGCCTTTCGTATAGCTCCTGCGCTCCGTAGTTCGATTCCCAAGTTGTAAGATAGATGTTCCGGGCTTGCTTGACTAGTGGATCACTTGTTGATTTTTCTATCAGCATCGAGCCAATCCCCTGATTTTGATATTTACTCAGGACATAAAGTCGTCGGATTTCAACACCATTGGGATCAAAATTGATCAAGTAGTCATGATAAGACAAATCGACCGAACCAATTTGAGCGAACCCAGCAAGCTTCGAATTGTAGATGGCTAAGTAGAAGGCATCCATGTTCATCATAGTACTGAATTTGTCGTCTGTGAGCTCTATTTCTAGATGATTCTGAACGGCATCTTTTCCCATTTCCTCTTCATACGCGGCCGTGAATGCTTTACGAGCAAATTGAGCCAGTTCTTCAATATCATTGAGTGTTGCAAGCTGGATTTGAATGCCTTTTTCCATTTAGGGTTATGCGTCTATCTAAAGCTAAGGACTAAAAATTAAGGCCTAGAGTTGAGTTTCTAGAAGCTCAACCACTTCTTTGGCCTCTTTTAAACTAACTTTGTTTATCTCCCGATATAGCTTGATGGCACTGACCTTTCGATTTCGTCTGAGCAGCTCCATCACATCTTCATTGGTTGCCGTTGTAGGATCAGGCTCAAACCGTTGCCTGTGCGGCTCATCTACCATTGATCCCGTGCGATATCCGATTACCGTAAAAATAATCATTAAAGCTATTATGCCTAAAATTATGATCCAAGTTTCCATCTTAGCCTCCGATAGAATTTTGAGTAGAAATTATCAAATCGTATATATGATTGCAGCGCAAGTAGTCTAAATTTTGTGCTGAAAGTAAGCGATACGCCTTCTGAGGGTTTCTTTAGAGCTGCTAATTTACATTAGCTTACTCAAACTCTTGTTTTGTGCAGTATGGAAGACGTTGATGAGAGTAGATAAAAACCAGACCATTTGGATGTGGATGCTTGTGACTCAGGTTATTTCTAAGAGACAGCAAGAATTGACAAAAAAACCGCACATTTTTGAAAGACTGTTTTTTTAATCCACTCTACACTGTTGTTAACTATTTTGCTGGCAAGTATCTGCTGCAACTTTACAACATAGGAGTGCTTAATGAAGCGATATTCACCAAACTTGTTAGATATTGAACTTGCTCAGGCTGTTCAACATATGCCACCTATCGATAACAGTGATGTTAGAAGTGCGCGTCAGGGCATAGCAATGATGCAGAAGTTTATGCCACCCGTTAATACAGATGGTGTAGCCTTTGAAGATCGCGCTATTAAATCTTATGAGCCAAGTGCTAATCATGAAATTCCACTTCGCGTTTATCGGCCTAATGGTGTAAGTGACCCTATGCCTGTGATGCTTTTTTTTCACTGGGGTGGATTTATGTTGGGAAACTTAGAAACAGAACATGCACGCTGTGTGATGATTGCTCGTGATGCTGAGTGCCTTGTTGTATCGGTTGATTATCGACTTGCGCCTGAATACCCATTTCCAGCCGGTATTGAAGATTGTTACTCAGCATTGCTGTGGGTGGCTGAGCAGGCTGAATCTTTGGGTATAGATTTGACACGACTTGCTTTAGGCGGCACAAGTGCAGGTGGAGGACTAGCTGCTGCTTTGTGCCTGATGGCGCGTGACCGCGGCGGACCTGCTGTTAGCTTTCAGTTTATGGGGTTCCCAGTGACAGACCACCAAATGGTTACGGAATCTGTTAAAGCATTTAGCAACACCCCAAACTGGACATCTGATGCAACAGTTAATATGTGGCGCTTTTATTTGGGAGACTATTCAGCCAATAACGTTTCTGATTATGCTTCCCCACTGAATGCAGAAAATTTTGATGAGCTACCGCCCGCGTACATTTGGACGGCTGAATTTGACCCGTTGCGAGATGAGGGAATTCAGTATGCGATCAAACTTATGTCGAACGGCATACCGGTTGAACTTCATAACTATGCAGGTGCCTTTCATGGTTTTGATCAGACGCCCGGTGCGCAGATAGCTTTGCGCTCTCAGCGAGAGCAGGTGGCAGTTGTTCGTAACGCTTTTGGCCGCACCACAATGCCAATATCCAACGAAGCTCAAGCGTTGCTGTCACATACAATGATTCATGTTCCAGATGTAAAACAAACTGTTAACTGGTATCGCCGTATTTTTGATTTAGATGTGAAGTTTGCGACTGAGGATTATACGTATGCAGAAATGTTAACAGGAACAACGACCCTGGCCTTCAGTAACGAGCATGTAGAGCAGAAGAAATATGGTCGTTTCGCACTTAATCGCATAGAAGATAATCCCCCGGGCTTTCATCTTGCTTTTACAGTGGCTAACTTGGAAAAGGTTTATAAGGCTGCTCTTGAGGCTGGAGCAACGTCAATTAATAGTCCTGAGCCACAACCTTGGGGCGGGCACGTAGCACGAATTCGTGATTTAAATGGTGTACTGATAGCAATTGGCAGTAAAGAATAACTGTCAGTGAATGGAAGACTGAGATGCGGAACCCGTGCTAACAACTTTTGCGGAATTGATTGGGCGTCAGCCCCGTGAGTTGCTTGAAAGAGTGTGTAAAATGACTCTGATTCGCAAATCCGACACGGTTCGCTATTTCTGAAA
>JBCCSO010000239.1:0-6933 GCA_039199965.1 Chloroflexota bacterium
ATAATCGCGCCGGTACCGTAGCTCATTAACACATAGTCTGCGATCCAGACCGGCACTTGAGCCCCATTCACCGGATTGATGGCGTAGCCACCAGTGAAGACACCGGTCTTTTCTTTGCTCTCGCTCATCCGCTCAATTTCGGTCATGGCGGCCGTGGTGTCACGATACTCTTGAATCGCCGCTTTCTGATCATCAGAAGCGATGATATCCACCAACGGGTGCTCTGGGGACAACACCATAAAGGTAGCCCCCCACAAGGTGTCCGGCCGCGTGGTGAAAATCTCTATCGGTTCACCAGCATCTGTATCCGCTTTAAAGACCACCTTGGCACCTTCTGACCGGCCGATCCAGTTGGTCTGCATGATCTTGACCGGTTCTGGCCAGTCCATGTTGGTGTAATCCAACAACTCATCCGCATACTTCGTGATGCGGAAGAACCACTGGCTCATCATTTTTTGCACAACCGGCTGGCCCAAGCGCTCATCTTTTCCGTCGATGACTTGCTCATTCGCCAATACGGTCTGCAACGCGTCTGACCAGTTGACCAACGCCTCAGCCTTGTAGGCCAAATCGTTGTTATAAAACTCGCTAAAGAACCACTGATCCCACTTGTAAAAGTCTGGATCACAGGTATACGCCTCACGCTTCCAGTCAAACATGGTCCCCATACTTTTCAACTGGTTGCGCATCCGTTCCATATTGGCGTAGGTCCATTTCCACGGGTGGATGTTGCGCTGCACGGCCGCGTTTTCGGCCGGTAAACCAAACGCATCAAATCCCATCGGGAACAAAACATTGAACCCTTTCATCCGCATGTAGCGAGCCCGTGCGTCACTGGGGGTCATTGCCACCCAGTGCCCGATGTGCAAGTCACCCGAGGGATAGGGCAACATTGTCATCGCATAATGTTTGGGTTTTTCCCAATCAACTGTTGACCGATACAAACCGGTCTCTTCCCATTTTTTTTGCCATTTGGCTTCTATTTCTTTTGGATTGTAATCACTCATTTTTAGCTTATCAGCTAATCAGCCTATCAGCTCATCAGCATGTTGATTTCTCTTGTAATATTTTTGTTAGATGGCGGATCTTAAAATTAACGATTCACAGTTAATTATTCCTTATTAATTGTTCAAAAAATCCACCGCTTTTGGCGCAAAATCAGCCACGTTGTACTGAGCCGCTTCATGTTCCCCATCGCTATAAAGCTCAAATTGGCAATTCGGCATCTCTTCAGCCAGTTTTTCACCAATCGGATATGGGATGGCTCTATCGTTTTTGGCCCATGCCAAGAGCACGGGCTGACTAAGTCGCGCCAAATCGTCCACATCGCCACGGAACGCCGGGGCTGTCAAAATGAGCTTATTCACTCTACTGGGGTAAGTCAGTGCAAAATCTAAACTGACGCCGCCACCCCAAGATTTACCCATCAGGGCATGGGCGGTTTCAACGCCCAAGCTATCCAATATGGCTACCACGGCCGATTTGCCTGCCGTTTTGGACCAAGCTGGCGAATCACCCCAGCCCGGCATGGCAACCGCAATCGTTCGAAATCCGGCCGTGCCTAAAGGTTCAACCAGCGGAGCCCACGTATGGGATCCATTTCTTTTGCTCCAACCGTGGATGCCGACAACCACCGGCCCATCTTCTGGCCCGGCCGCTTGGCCGTGTATGTCGCCGCGAGGCGTTGAAATTACGATTCTCTTCATTTCAGCTTTTGGCTGTTAGCTTTTAGCTCTTGGCTTTGACAGATTGCTAAAAGCCAGTGGCTAACAGCTAACGGCCATTAAAAAACAAAAAACCCCTTCCGTTCAGAGACGAAAGGGGTTCCGCGGTACCACTCTGTTTTAATGCTGTCGCAAACTGCGTTTGCTTACGCGAAAAACAGTTGCCTGTTTTTCATTTATTTGTGGAGCTAAGGAGACTCGAACTCCTGACCTCTTCAATGCCATTGAAGCGCTCTCCCAACTGAGCTATAGCCCCAAAAGGGTCTGAAATATTAGATAATTCCAGAATGAAAAGCAAAATATTTACAGCATTCACTCAAACAATAACGGTTGCTGCCGGGACAAACTACTAGTGTTCAGTATCAAGTGTAAAGTGATAAGAAACACGTTCATAAATCCAGCTCACAGACGAGTTCAGGCCGGTGCGTGATGTGCTTTCAGCCGATGACACATCTCTCTACTCTCACGCTTGCCAACGCAAACTTGCTTTAAGGTGAACTTGTTCACCCCTTAACCCTACTACTTCTGATCAAAGCTTTTAGAAGTGATATTCAATTGAAAAACTCCAAATTTGGAGGAAACAGAAGGGTATCGAAGTCACTGTGCGATGTCAAGAGAGGGTAAATGAATTATTGGTGTTTTGGGTACAATTTGAGCGAATAAACCCATATACCAAGCCACCTTTCAAATTTACACCCCTTTTCCATCCCCAACTCTTCATATCTTAGATGCCTCAGTCCTTGTCTGCGACCGAATCAAAAAGCTGCAGACTCAATCATCTAGTTAAGGCATGCCAGATTTTAGCCATGACATCAGCTTCTAAACCAAGTCGCTCTGTAGTGCTACCCGAACCGCCTCAGTGCGGCTATTGACCCCCAGTTTACCCAAAATATTACTGACATGATTTTTGACCGTAAACTTGCTAATGCTCAGTTTGAATGCGATTTCTGCATTCGAGTACCCCTCCACAATTAGGGCCAGCACCTCTGTTTCACGATTGGTTAAATCGGTGTCGCTCCCTTTCGGAGCAGACATAACGCTAGGGGTGATTTCAGGCGAGAATGTAGAGACTCCCGAATAGGCAACTCTGATCGACTCTGCCAAAGTAGCGGCCGAAACATTTTTGAGCAGATAGCTTGTGGCGCCAGCTTCAATAGCTGAACGGACCAGTTTGCCTTCAGCAAAGCTTGAAAGTGCGATAATTTTAATGTTGGGATGCCTCTGCTTAATCTGTTTAATTGCACCCACCCCATCCATTTCTGGCATCAGTAAATCCATCAAAATCACGTCAGGCACCTGCTCATTACAAACCTTAACCGCCTCAACACCGGTTGAGGCCTCACCAACCAGTTTTAAATCAGAACTAGCCCTCAGAAAAGCAGCCAAGCCTTCCCTCAGCATATCGTGATCATCACAAATCAAGACTCGAATTGGATCACCCATCCCCCCCCCTTCCGTTACTTTGCCGGTTATAGTGGATTGTGATTTTTGTGCCAGATCCAATCTCACTGTCAATTTTGATGTCTGCATGAATACCTACCGCGCGTTCGCGCATAATGCTCAACCCCATCCGATCAGAGACAGGATCACTGAGGTCAAACCCCCGGCCGTCGTCAGAAATGACCAGTTCCACAACCTCATCTGCTTCTCGTAGCTCAATCACTGCGTGGGTGGCTCTGGAGTGACGCGCAATATTGTTAAGCCCTTCCTGTGCAATCCGATAGAGACCGATTTTGATTTCTGGATTTAAGTCCCCAATCGGCATAGCCCGCACTGAAATTTCGAGCTTTTTACGGCTCATCGTCGCTTCCGCTAACCTTTCAAGCAGCTCTTGAAGATCCGTTTCAACCAGCGAAGACGGCCGGAGTTCAAGTAACAGCATGCGCATTTCAGCCAAAGCTCCTTTGGTCAAACGCTTGAGCTGATCAAGGTTTTTCATCCCCTCATCCCTGTCGTTTTCCCAAACAGAGGGCAGAAGATCGGCCATTAAACTGGCTGTCCATAAAGTTTGGCTCACCGCATCATGCAGCTCGCGCGCCAGCCGCTGCCGCTCTTCGAGCGTTTCGAGTCGGGCACGTCTGAGCGCCTCACGCGCCTCAATTTGTTCGGTAATGTACTGGTACGTGCCCAACACCCCCATTACTTTGTTATCCGCGTCTCTTAATGGCACCTTGTTGACCTGAAGCCATGCATTCTTCCCATCAGCCTGCCGCTGCTCTTCAATATAGTTTAGCTTTGATTCCCCCGTTTCGATAACCCGTTTATCATCTTCTCTGAAGGCTTCTGCTTGCTCTAACGTCCAAGGAAGATCGTAGTCGGTTTTTCCAGTGATTTCTTCAGGTGAGTTTAAGCCAGCATCTTTGGCAAAGTTGACGTTACACCCGAGATATTTTAGATCTCGATCTTTCCAAAAAACCGCCACCGGAATGTGACTAAAAACCAGCTCCAGCATTTGCTGATAACGACGCAGAGCGATTTCGGCTTGGGTCCTTTCAGTGATGTCTTCATACGTACCGATGAGCCCGATAATTTCCCCGGCCTTATTAAAAACCGGAATTTTATTGGTGTGTAGCCAAGCTTCACTCCCATCAATCCTAGTCTGGGGTTCAATGATGTTGATTTTCGGCTTCCCCGTTTCGATAACTGATCGGTCATCGGCCCGAAATGCCTCAGCCTGCTCTTGAGTCCAAGGCATATCATGGTCATTTTTACCAACCAGTTTTTCAGGGGCATCCAGCCCCCCATCGTTGGCAAATTGACGATTGGCCCAGATGTAATTTAAATCCAAATCCTTCCAGAAAATGCGCTGGGGGATTTGATTCGCCATGATGCGATAGAGCTGAAGCTTCTCAATCTCAATAGGGCTTGGATTCCCAAAATCGGGTGGCCCATAGCCGTCTAGCTGACTGAGAAGCGCTTGTAATTCAGCTTTTAACTGTTCCATGTTTAGCATTTTATCACAATGCTCCGTGAATCAGTTGCTTAAGATAAATGCAAAAAAATAGCATACCTAGAAAGGGGTCCACTTTTCGGCCGACTGGCTGCTTTCGACTACTTTTTCGATAAACTTGACCCCGCGAGCACCGTCGTAGACCGATGGGAAATCAAGCTCTAATTCGCTCGGTGCCCGGCCGACCAGCTTTGCCCGTATCGTGTCTGTTACGTTCATAAAGATGTTGCCGAACGCTTCAAAAAACGCTTCTGGATGGCCAAAGGGCAGATGGGTAGCGCGGGTAGCCGCCTCACCAAAGTAGTCGTTGCCCCTCTTATAAACCTGCATCGGTCCGGCCGGGTCTTTCAAGTAAATCCAGTTGGGGTGCTCTTGATGCCACTCAATCCCCATTTTTGTACCGTAGATGCGAATATTAATGCCGTTCTCTTCACCGGCTGCAATTTGAGAACACCACAAGATTCCTTTTGCACCTCCTTTAAAACGCATCAAAACGCTAGCGTCATCGTCCAAAAGCCGGCCGGGAACAAACGTATCCAAGTCCGCACATAGCGACTCAATCTCAAGCCCAGTCATGTAGCTGACCAGATTTTCGCAGTGTGAGCCGATATCACCGACAGCCCCAGCAATCCCAGATCGTTTGGGATCAGTGCGCCATTCAGCCTGTTTTGCTCCCTGATCTTCAAGTTTGTCGAGCAGCCACCCCTGCGGATACTCAACCACGACACGCTGGATGGTGCCAATCTTGCCCGATTTGATCCAGTCTCGCGCCTCTTTCACCATCGGATAGCCGGTGTAGTTATGAGTGACCCCAAACACCACGCCTGCTTCTTCAACCGCCTCAATCAGCGCTTCAGCCTGCTCGCTGGTGTGAACCATCGGCTTGTCCATGACCACGTTAAAGCCCGCTTTGACAAACGCCATCGCTGGTTCAAAGTGCATGTGGTTGGGAGTGACAATATTGACAAAGTCGATCCGTTCACCTTCTGGCAGAGCGCTCTCTTTCTCAAGCATTTCTTGCCAAGAGCCATAGTTCCGTTCTGGGGCGATGAGTAGATCTTCGCCAGATGCTTGGGCCTTTTCTGGGGTGCTGGAGAACGCCCCAGCTACAAGCTCTGTCAGCCCATCTGATATTGCAGCGCGACGATGTACTGCGCCGATAAATGAATCCCGGCCGCCACCGACCTGCCCAAATTTGATTTTTCTGTTGAGTGTGTCAGACATATTTTTGTCCTTAAATATTTATTCGAAATCAATCCTCGTAGGGGCTACGGCACTCATGTGAACTCACTTTGAATTGAAAGCAAATTGATGTGAGTGTCTCGCCCCTGAATTTAAATCACCCAAATCGGGGCGAGACATTTTCTTTTTGTTCTTGTAGCTGTTTGCATAAGTTAGAACGAAAATGCCGTAGCCCCTACGTTGTTTAATCGTCGCCGCTAAAGGCTGCGTCAAACGCCACATTGGAAGCTGTGAAATCTTGCCCGCGCACCATCGCTAGAGCTTCAGGAGCGCCCCAATCCCGATCCATACCGCTGTCTTCCCACTCGATAGAGAGGGGACCGTCGTAACCGATCCGGTTAAGCGCACGCACAATTTTGTCCCAATCAACATCACCCCGGCCGGGTGACACAAAGTCCCACCCGCGCCGATGATCGCCAAAGTCAAGGTGCGAGGCGAGAATCGAATTCCGGCCGGTCAGATTCACGCGTGAATCTTTGACATGCGCGTGGAAAATTCGATCAGGAAAGGCGTTGATAAATTCAACCGGGTCTAAAAATTGATGCACAAAGTGGCTGGGGTCAAAGTTAAAACCAAAGTTTGGATGATGGTCAATCGCCTCAAGCGTGCGCTGTGAGGTGATGATGTCATACGCAATTTCGGTTGGATGCACTTCCAGCCCAAACTTAATCCCTTCTTCGGCATAGACGTCCATGATCGGTTTCCATCGATTGGCAAAATCGACGTACCCTTTGTCGATATCTTCTTGACCGGTGGGAGGGAAGAAGTAGAGCATGTGCCACACACTGCTGCCGGTAAATCCGGTGACCACATCAGCCCCCATCATCTTGGCTGCGCGGGCCGTATTCATTACATCTTCGGCCGCGCGCTGGCGTACCCCTTCAGGGTCCCCATCCTGCCAAATGTAATCTGGCAAAATAGATTTGTGGCGGGTGTCGATCGGGTCGCACACACATTGCCCAACGAGATGGGTGCCGATGGCGTAGCACTTGAGCCCATTTTTCTCCAAAATATCAA
>JBCCSO010000240.1:0-6913 GCA_039199965.1 Chloroflexota bacterium
AAGCAGCCCAATCAGCCCCATTGAAATAAAAACCAGCCCGTAGCTGCCGTAGCGGCGCATCATCCAAGGGGTAGTCAGCGAAACTGGCACGCCCAGCAAGCGCCCCAAGCCGCTAATGAAGCCGATACGGCCGGTGGGCAGCCCCAAGCCATCGTCAAAATAAACGTTTGAAAAAGTCAGAATGACCCCCACCCCACCCGTTTGCACCGCGCGAATCATGATGATGACCACAACCAATCCCAGTATGGCTTTTAGGCTGCTCCAGACAGGCTGCGCGACCGCTTGATCTCCATCAGCCCCCACATCTGCTTCAGGCTCCGGTATCGCCAAAGTCGCAAGGATGGCCGGAATCACGATAAACATCGCCCCCAGCATCGACAGTTGGAACGGCCACGGGTCAGTTAGCGGAATGGCAAGCCAGCGGCCGAGATATTCCGGCAGCAGGCCCCCTATCCAGCTCCCCAAAAACGCTGCTAGTGAGAACGACGCAATGGTTGTGGACAGGATACGGTCATGCCATTCAGGGCGCGTCATTTCCATAGCAAACGGCATCTGGTGCACAAAGTAGCAGCTCAGGCCGATCATGCCCGTAATGCGGAAGCTCACCAGCCAGAACGGCTCAGAGCCGGGAAGATACGGTGCCAGCGGCAGCCCTGTCATGCCGATAACCGACAAGACCAGTCCGATCTGGAGCATTCGGCGGCTTGAAAAGCGCTGAACGGCCCCAATCGGCAGACTAACCAAAGCAAAGACAAACAGCCCTATAGAATTTAAGGCCCCGATAAACTCTGTCCCGTAACCTAGCCGGAGCAGATACAGGTTTAGCAATACGGCCGTGATTCCCTCAACAGCAATCCCGTAGGCTAGGACAGTGAACAAAAACAGCTTGACTTGGCGGGGGGCTGATCTAGCCTGAGCTATTAATTCGGTCAATCGGTTCATAAGTTTTCAGAGGAAATAAAAAGCCACACCCGTAGCCATGAATTGATGGGTGTGACTATCACAAGCATAGCGGATTCGACTAATAAAACGATCCCCTCAAATAAAGTTCAAGTCACAGTCAGACCAACGTGCCACTCTAAAAACGACATAAGAAGCCTCTCGAGGGTATTGAACGACTTTTGGGGTTATGGCAACATGTTTGACAACAGCAGATTCTGAAAAAAATTGATGAAGAATCTCAATTAGTTTAAGAATGGGCTGGCGAATAACAGGTGACGCTGTTCGTCGGCTTTTTTTATTCAGAATCAATCTATCGGGCTGACCTGAAATCGGTTGCATAAAATATGCGGCCGACAAGCAGCTCAAGAAGACAAATTAACATGAATCAATCAGTTCAAGTATTCAAAATTTGGGGAATACCCGTCGGGTATAACACCAGTTGGTATTTGATATTTGGGCTTATCACGTGGTCTTTGGCCACTGGCTACATGCCATCTGCATACCCAGAACTTTCAACGGTTCAATACTGGGCAATTGCACTGATCGCGAGCGTTCTATTTTTCGGCTCGGTCATTTTCCACGAGTTAGCCCACGCATTCTTTGCACTGCGTGACGGCATCAAAGTCAACCGTATTACCCTATTTATTTTTGGCGGCGTCGCTGAGTTGGATGAGGAACCCAAGACTCCTATGTCTGAGTTTGTCATTGCGATTGCGGGGCCGATTTCAAGCGCAATCGCGGCCGGTGTTTTCTACGCCATTTATTTTGTTGGCCAAAACTATCCGCTGATTGCGGCCCCGGCCCAATACGTGGCCACAATCAACCTACTTCTCGCCGGTTTCAACCTGATTCCCGGCTTCCCACTTGACGGCGGGCGTGTTCTGCGCGCGGCAATTTGGTACTTTAAAGGATATGGCCCTGCGACCAAGGCTGCGGCATTCACCGGCCGACTAGTGGCCTTTGGCTTCATCGGCTTAGGCGTGTTCCGCATGTTCACCGGCGATTTCTTCAACGGCCTCTGGCTTCTGTTCATCGGCTGGTTCTTGAGCAATTCGGCTCAGGCGCACGGGCAGCAGGCCGAAATCAAAGTCGCGCTGGATGATGTGCCGGTATCGCGCATTATGCGGCCGAACTGGCACACAATCGACGGCAACCTGCCGATTAGTAAGTTGGTGGACGATCACGTCATTAAAGGAGATTCTCGCTACTACTTTGTCAAAAACACCGGATACGGTTACGAGGAAGAGGGTGAACAGCCGCACGGCATGCTAACAATCACAGACATCTCATCGCTGGCGCAGCAGGCATGGAAGATTACCCCTGCCAAACAGATTATGACCGCTTGGGAAAAGTTGATCACCACCGGCCCAACCGTTCCTTTGCTGGACGCAGTGCGCCAGATGGATGAGCAAAACATCAATCAGCTACCCGTTGTTGAGGAAGGAAACTTGGTTGGCGTGCTAACGCGCGAAAACGTTGTCCACTATATCCGCATGAAGGCGGAAGGAAACCGAAGCGGCAATATTGCCATCGCGTAAAGTAAATATTTAGACCTGCTAACTCAGGTCTTTCTCATACGGCAGGCAAGATAAAGGGTCTTAACCGGCCGGTTATCGTGTAGGCCGACGCATTCAAATTAAGGTCTTTTTGACCGATTTTTTTGCGTCGGCCTTTTTGTTTGCCCATTATTTTGCACCTCGATACAAAAACCATTTTGGTTCACACAAATTTTTATGGAAATAATTTGGATTGCATCTGCATTTGCGGCAGGCATGGTGGCCAAAATGGTCAAGATGCCAACTTTGGTCGGCTACTTGGCAGCCGGTCTTGTTCTGGCTGTTTTCGGTGTTGAAAGCAGCAACTTAATCACATCTATCGGTGATCTAGGGGTCATGCTCCTTTTGTTCACCGTGGGTCTACACATCAACCTTCGCAGTCTTATCCAGCCCCAAGTGCTGGGTGTAGGCTTGATTCACTTGGCAGCGAGTACGGTCGTGTTGGGCATTTTGCTGCTGGGAGTGGGATTCCAGCCCCTCACGGCCGTACTTATTGCCGTTGCATTAGGGTTCTCAAGTACAGTCCTAACCGCAAAATCACTCGATGCACGGAAAGAGCTCGACAGTTACCATGGCCGGTTGGCCATTGGCATTCTTATCCTGCAAGACGTGGTAGCGATTTTGCTGCTGGCCTTTGCCGGGGGCAGCACCCCCACGTGGTGGGCGGCCGGGCTGCTGGTGCTGCCACTTTTGCGACCCGTCCTAGTCAAAATCATGTACGCCGTCGGCCGGGAAGAATTGCTGCTCATCTACGGTCTACTCATGACCGTTGGCGCAGGCTGGCTGTTTGAGCTGGTCGGGCTTGACGCCAAGTTGGGCGCTCTTCTGGTGGGCATGCTGCTCGCGGGGGATGAACGATCTGACGAACTGTATGACAAACTGTGGGCACTCAAAGAAGTCTTCTTGGTCGGATTTTTCTTGCAGGTCGGTCTGGCCGGGCTGCCAGACAGCCGGAGCTGGATGCTGATCGGCATCCTGCTGCTGATCTTACCGCTTAAAGGCATCCTCTTCTTCGCCCTAATGATTACGTTCAAGCTGCGCGCCCGCACAGCATTCTTGGCCAGCATTTCACTAACTGCTTACAGCGAGTTTGCGCTTATCGTAGCGGCCGGTGCCGCCGCGTCCGGCATCATTGACAATCAAACGGTGGTTGCCATCGGGGTGCTGGTCGCCATCTCATATGCGCTGAACGCCCCCGTTAGCCGGAGCGTTAATGAACTGTGGGCGCGCTATGAGCTGTTCTTCAACCGTTTTGAAAGCGATGTGAACCATCCTGATCATGAGCCGCGCAGCTTAGGGGCGGCCGACTACGTAATCTTGGGGATGGGTCGGGCCGGGACCGCCGCGTACGACTACCTGATTGAGCAAGGGAAACGGCCGCTTGGTTTTGACGCAGACCCAGCCTCCATCAAGCAAAATCTCACCCATGATCGACGCGTCATTTACGGGGATGCCAACGACCCTGAGCTGTGGACCGGCTTAGATTTGAGCCACCTTGAAGGAGTGCTGATGACGCTCAGCAACGTCACGGCTGAAGCAAACGCGGCCGAAAACCTGCGCAAAGAAGAATTTGACGGCTTTATCGCTGCGCTGCTGCGCTACCCAGAAAATGAACAGTTTTTGAAAGATGCCGGTGTCAGCGTTTCGTTCTTGCCGATTGCACAGGCCGGGCGGGAGCTGGCGCAAGCGTGCTTGGGGCAAGAAACCTTTGTCCCTCCAGTTGATGACTCTGAAAATTCGATAAATCCACCGTTGCAGCCTAAACTAGCTGGATGACGCTTGATCAAATTTTGGTTCTCGCCATTTTAGGTGGTGCGGTTGTCCTGTTTGTCACTGAAAAATTGCGCGCAGATTTGGTGGCCCTGCTAGTGCTGCTTTCTCTGCTGCTGACCAACCTATTAACAGTGGAAGAAGCTTTTCTGGGCTTTGCCAACCCGGCCGTGGTGACAGTATGGGCGGTCTTTATTATTAGCGGCGGGCTGCAGCGGTCTGGCGTGGCGGACATCATCGCCCAATATTTGCTGCGCTGGGCGGGTAACAGCGAGTTCAAGCTGCTGGTTTACATCATGCTGGGGGCGGGGGTGATGTCGGCGTTTATGAACAACATCGGCGCGGTGGCCATTCTCATGCCGGCCGTGATCAGTATCGGCCGCAAGCTTGACATCCCGGTCAGCCGCCTGCTCATGCCGTTGGCGTTTGCGGCGCTGCTGGGCGGCAACATGACCCTGATTGGAACCCCGCCCAATATTTTGGCCAATAGTATCATGGAAGCGGCCGGGGTTGAGCCCTTTGAATTCTTTGATTTCGCCCCCACCGGCATTGTGGTGCTGCTGTGCGGTGTGGTGTACATGCTGTTTGTTGGTCGCTGGCTGATCCCTGCACGGACGGCCGAATCTGATTTGGTCGATCAGTATCCGGTAAAAGATTATTTGGCTGAGCTTAAAATCAATAGCACCTCGAGCCTAATCGATAAGCGGCTGGATGAGACCGATCTGGGCAGCGAGTTTAATCTAAATGTTGTCCAAGTTCAGGCGCTAGACAAAGCCTTTGAATCGGTCAGAGGCCATCGTCTGCAGTCTACCGACACGCTGCTGTTAGAAGGGAAACCAGAGGACATTCTGCGGGCGAGCAAAGCTTACAGTTTAGAATCGGTCATTGCAGCCGACGCTTCCGCCAGCTTGTCTGACATTGACACCGATGATTTTCATCTTGCAGAAGTGACGCTGGCGCCAAATTCTGAGCTGGATGCCCAAACGGTTGAGCAGATCGACCTGCGGAATCGATACGGACTGTCGCTACTGGCGCTGCGCCACCACGGTTTTACGCAGGTTGAACAGTTGGGCAACACGCCGGTGCGCTTTGGTGACTCGCTGCTGGTGTATGGGTCGGCCGAAAATCTGCAAAAGCTGCTCAATAATCCCAATCTGTTGGTATTGGAAAGCCCTAAAATTGAGCTACGCCGTCTAAACAAGGCTCCGCTATCTACCATTATTTTGCTGGGGGTCTTGATTTCGGCCGCGCTTGGCTGGTTCCACGTGTCTGTTTTGATGCTGGCAGGAGCCCTGCTGATGGTGATAGGTGGTGTGCTAAAAATGGATGAAGCCTATCGAGCTATTGACTGGAAAGCTATCTTTTTGATTGGGGGCATGCTCCCCCTTGGTTTAGCTATGGAGAAGACGGGCACCGTCCAGTTGATTGCAGATCAGCTGATTGGGGTGACCGGCGGATGGGGAGCGGTGGCGTCCCTCTGCGCTATTTTCCTGCTGACAGCGCTGCTAACCGAAGTGATTTCAAACGCGGCCGCGGCCGTGCTGATGATCCCTATCGCCATTGATATCGGCTTTGGTTTGGGGCTTGATCCCCGGCCGTTTGTGATGGCAACGGTGATTGCGGCCTCGACGTCTTTCCTCATGCCGATTGGCCATCAGGTCAACATCATCATTTTTGGGGCCGGTGGGTATCAGTTTTTCGACTATGCCCGGGTGGGTATTTGGCTCAATCTGATTTTGCTGCTAGTTGTAGCCATTTTTGTACCGATTTTTTGGCCTTTTTAAACTGGTTGCTCAATCTGCCTAAACCGCTTATCCTTTAAACATACCCTTCGCTTCCTACAGCACAAAAATCTAACAGACATGCTCACTCATGAACCTTTGCTGCAGCTTCAGCGCGATCTTTACGATGGTGAACGAGGCTTCAAACGCTTCAAAACGTACATTGAAACCCTACGAGACCCTGAAACAGGCGATATGGCGCTCCCTTTACCCATGATGAACCCGATGGGGAAAGAGCATATTCCTGCCCTGCTGGACGAATATCTCGAGATGAACGTTGACAACAAAATTGGGGCGATGGTAGACAGCATAGCGGCCGATCAATCTCTTAGACTAGATGAGTTCAAAACCGCCCTTGTGCTGGCTGATGATGCGTTGGGTGGTTGGACCCAGCGCACCCTGTCTGAATTTAATCACCGCACGCAGAGCAAACCGATGTTCCGACGAGGTTGGCTGGTTGGGCTGCTCTGGACCAGCGAAGCGGCAAGCGTGGAAGCGGCCGAAATCGCTATAAAAGAGACGATCTATCGCGGAACGTGGATTCATGAGTGCGGCTTTGCTGATACGCTTCAGGAAATCATGGCGCAAGAAGGCTATGCACAAAGTAAGGCTGGGCGGGTTCCCCACATCGATAAAGATGATCTGATTTACACCAAAGAGGTGTTGGAACCGATGTTAACTACCGGGGATCAACCAACACTGGTTGCTGCACTTTACGGCGACGCAGCGGCCGAAGAGTTAGGCTATCCCAAATTGGGGTTGTCCCCGAAAGCAGGACTTGAGCTTGCCTTAGCGCAAGCCCTTCACAAGATCTGAACATTGCTAAGGTAAAATTAAGCAGTATCGCGTACCCTTCGCACTATG
>JBCCSO010000241.1:0-6905 GCA_039199965.1 Chloroflexota bacterium
AACCGTTTCACGCCAGCTTTGTACTGACCAACAAGATCGGGATGAACTTTACAAATTCTGATCTAAGCTTGGCCCAGCTCATTGGTGAACAGGTCAGCGCTCAGTTTGAGTACGTGCAGCTTCACCAAGAGCTGCTGGCTAAGGCCAAACTCGAAGCAGAAGCGGAGATGGCTAAGAATGTGCAAATGCAGCTGCTGCCCACCAAACCACCGGACATTCCGGGACTTGATTTGTTTGCGCAGTCGTTGCCCGCTTCGCAGGTCGGTGGGGACTTTTATGTCTTCATCCCAGAAGCTGTAAAGCCACTGTTTGTTTTGGGCGATGTGTCTGGCAAAGGTATGCCCGCCGCATTGCTCATGACCATGCTGCGCTCATCTTTTCGCAGCGCGGCGCGCCTGAGCAAGAATCCCAACAGGCTGACGGTAGATGTTTTAAACGATGCCAACCACAGCATGTACGCAGACTTTACCAGTGTTGAAATGTTTGCAACCGGTATTGTTGTGTCTTTTGATCCCGAAACGCGAGAGCTGAAATACAGCAACGCGGGCCACTCACCAGTGATTTACTGCCCAGCCGAGGGCGACCCTGAAATTTTGCCAGCCAACGGTCCAGCGATGGGTGTAGTGGACATGGATGTGGCCGGACACGATTCGATCACGCTCAACCCAGATGATCTATTTATCATCTGCACAGATGGCTTCAACGAGGCATGGAATGAAGACGGTGAAATGTTTGGCTACGATCGATTATTAGAGCTGATCTCGTCGGTCAGACACTGTTCTGCCATGGAAATAGCGGTAGAAATGTATATGGCAATAGAAAAATTTAGCGGCCGTCGTGAACAAGATGATGACCAAACCCTGATTGTCACCAAAGGAGTAGATCATGGGGCATAGTGATTTTAATATTCGAATTGATTTGCCCAGCACCCATCGTTTTTTGAACGTTGCTGGTCTAGGAATTGACGCCATTTTGCAACGTTTAGGGGATTTAATTCCCGGTGCAGAAAAGGTGTCTAGAGAAGTACAAGTTGCAGCCCAAGAGATTTGCGCCAATGTGGTTGATCACGCTTATGCAGATGACAGAAGCGGCCGTGTTACCATCGAGATCAACATCGTTTTAAAAGAGTCCAGACTCGACATTCATATCCGTGACACGGGTAAAGAGTTTGAACCAGAAAGGACAAAAGAACCTGCTCTTGGCGAACTGCAAGAGCGTGGATTTGGCCTTTACTTTGCTAAAAAGCTCATGGACGAAGTCAGTTACAGTCGTGAGAATGAAGAAAACCATTGGCATCTTGTCAAAATGCTAAACGTAACTGAAACAGATATCGAAGCAGCACTCAGCCAGTAAGACTACTATCTTATTTGGCCCATACGTGTGCACAAAATGGAGAATATGCGATGAACATTGCAACCCAAGAAATCGTCAAGAAAGTAATCACGATTTGTCCTGAAGGACGATTGGATTCGTTCGCAGCCCCTCAGCTTAGAGCAAAGCTCGTAGCCTTGGTAGAGGCAGGCCATAATCAAATTGTATTGGATCTACGCCACATTGAATTTATGGACAGTGCAGGGATCGCTGTGCTGGTCAATACACTTAAAAGAACGCGTCAAACCGGCGGTGACACCAAATTGGTTACACCTCACGATGAAAGCACAATGCGTATGTTTCGCTTAACTCAGTTTGACAAGATTTTCACGATGGTTGACACACCAGAAGATGCGATTGCCCTGTTTTAACAAGCAGGCGTAGACAGTTAGTTTGTCAGCTATTGTTGGTGCCTGCAATCAGGAAAAGCCACACCAACCGAAACAGTAACCTTTACAGGACTGGAGAACCCTATGTCAGTAGTTTTAGTTGTAGATGACTCACCAGTGATTCGGCGCGTCATGAGCGTAACATTTTCAAAAAATGGTCATGAAGTTGAATTGGCGGAAGATGGACAAGAAGCACTGGATATTTTAGAAGATTTAGACGTTGATGTAATTTTTGCAGATATCAATATGCCAGTAATGGATGGCATTTCAATGCTCCGCCAAATTAGGCAAAACGATGAATTCAGCCATATACCAGTGGTCATGCTCACTGCAGTGGGTGAAGAAAAAGACCGAGAAGTGGCACTCGTTGAAGGGGCAAGCACCATCCTGACTAAACCGTCAAGCTCGCATGAGATCATTTCCACCCTGCAAAATCTGAATCTCAATTAATTAATTTTTGAGATGGTGGTTTCTCGAATGCACATGCGGAGAACAAGTCATGGGGCACAGAATTAAAGCGCTCTCAAAAGAGGAAATCAGAAAGCTGTACGACACTTGTGATAAAACCCAAGCAGGCAGGCATGATTTTACGCTGTTAACGCTGTTATTTAACACCGGCATGACGCTTGAGGAATTGGCAGACCTGAGGGTCACCTATTTAGATTTTTCAAACCGATGGATTTGGGCGGTAAAAGGGGTAGGACGGCCGCGCTTTGTCCCCATGAACGTTAAGACGTCAAGGGCACTGAGCGAGTGGCTAAAAGCATATCCGCAGGACCATTTTATATTGGGCAACTGGGGTCAAGGAACCGGGTTTATGTACCGTTTCCGGGCCAATGTGCGCAAGCAAAACATCCAAGAGCGGATCGCACAAATTGGTAAAAAATCAGGCATCAAGTTAACGGCCGAGGTCGGCAAAGTCACGCTCATGAGACAGCTGCTAGAAGTCTCTGAAGAAGGGCAGGATATTTTGTCGCTGATTCCAGAGGACAAGTGGGACACGATCAACTTACCTCTCGAAAATCTGCCGCCTTTTTCAGTCGTTAATCGCAATTTAGACATGCCTATGGCATCAAAAGGGTTTATCCCAATGCCTAGTGAATACGGCCGACCTCCGGCCGAAGACGAAATTATTCGCACCGGACGAGCCATGCTCGAAAAAGCAGCAGTTTCGCTTTAACAACAACAAGACTGGAGAGAAATTATGGCTAGCTCAGTCAAAGACATTGTACAGGAGAAACTCATGCAAAATTCAGATATGGTCACCCTAGGGATAAACGTTTTATTTTCCCTCATTGTGGCAGCTTCCTACATCATGTACGGCATCGCGTTCAACCGCCTAGGCGGCTTCCCTGAAGAAAGAACTTTTACGGCCTTCGCACAGTACGCGTTTACTGTGTTCATTAGCCCGTATTTTATTGCTGGATTGGTCTTGGCACTGGGCGGGTCGCTCGTGCGCATGGCCATGTTCAGTCTCATCGGCATTACCCGCTCAGCACTGGCTGCAGAGCTATCGCTTATTATGATGCTCATCGCTTCTGCCATTGTTTTCCAAGAGATGCCGCGCTTCCCCAAAGATTATTTGGGTGGCTTATTTATTCTGATAGGCTCATATATTGTAGCCAGTTAACTGCACAGCGCTCTAACGTATTGATCCGGGCTGCGCGCTCGAATCCGGTCAGTTTTCCAAGTTAGTCAGACAGCTGACTGGTTTTCTAGAAAGGACAGGAAAGAACAATACGACAAAAGCCACGATACACATCTAGGGTTGAGTTATGCAAAACATTTTAATCATCGACGATACGCCTACTATTCTCCGCACACTGGAAATTATTCTAGAAAGAAACGGATTTAACACATGGCAAGCAGCATCCGCCGAAGAGGGGTTGCGCATGATTCAGCGGCAGGGTCTACCAGACTTGGCCATTGTTGACTTACATTTGCCGCGCATGAACGGGTACGGCTTCTGTAAAAAGGTTCAGCGATTCAGCGACCTGCCAATTATTATGCTGTCTTCTGACTCATCTGAGGAAATGATTGTCCAAGGATTGAATAACTATGCAGAAGATTTCGTGGTTAAAACTGACACCAACTCATTTCGAGAAAAAGAGTTGATCTCCCGCATCAATCGGGTCTTGAATCGCTTTGGTGAATTCCCATGGGAGACGTCACCCCTCATTTCAATTGATGACCGGCTACAGGTAGATTTCTACCAGAGGCAGGCTAAAGTTCTTGAGGATAGAGTTAAGCTGACGCCAACAGAATCGCGTCTGCTGCACATCCTGATGCGCCATGCAGGTGAAACAGTCGGGTACGATTATCTGCTACGCCGCATTTGGCCCAGTGAGATGGCGTTTGAAGATCGACTGCACACCCATGTCCATCGGCTGCGTAAAAAAATAGAAGAGTTCCCCAAAGACCCCAAATATATTGTTGGTGAATGGGGTACAGGCTATAGCTTTCCAGACTTTTCAGACTCATAATTTTTTTCCTGA
This sequence comes from Chloroflexota bacterium, assembly GCA_039199965.1. Lineage (GTDB taxonomy): Bacteria > Chloroflexota > Anaerolineae > Promineifilales > Promineifilaceae > WTJY01. The sequence continues at coordinate 4,256 of JBCCSO010000241.1, forward strand.
CTCTCTCATAAAAATTCTGGCTGATCAGCCCCTTCAAAAGCAGGAGTTTTGTACCAATCGGTAACAAGGTCCTGCTTTTGCTTTTCACCTAAAGTGTAAAGTATTTTATGATTTGCCTCGATCTAGCTCTACTAGACAGAAATTTCGAAAGCCTTTGCACCATTGTAAATCGAAGTTAAAAGGACCAGCAGCACCCGATCCACAGCTTTACCTGCACGAAGGCCATACATCACACCTAAAAATGGAAAAGTTCTATGCTCACCAATACTTCAAAATCTCTTTTGTTCGCCATCTCACTGTTTGCGCTGCTGCTCAGTGGGTTATTTATAAGCCAAGTATCGGCCGATCCTGATGCGCCTGATCTGGGAATTTTGACCATAGACCACAGCGTAGGGGAGAACGAGCCCTTAATTGGTGGTGCTGTCAGCTTTGACATTACGCTGGGCAATGCTGGTTCAAATCCTGTGACTGACAAAGGATACAACATAACCATCTCAAATACTCTGCCCATCAGCGTTACGTTCACAGGTGCCACAATCGATCCCACGTATATCGAAAATCAGTCTGATGGAACGACACTTTTGATTTGGGACAACATTTCAGATTTAGAAGTTAGTGAAGAACTTTCTCTGTCAGTCTCAGGATCAATTGATCCAAGCTTGACAAACAATGACTCTCTGACAAACACAGTTGTAGCACGCTTTAATCATGCGCCGGACAACAGTTTGGCGTGGGAAGAGGTCACAGACACAGTTACAGCACCTCTACAAGCTGTTGACATTGAGGTTACACCCAAGCAATCTACGGCCGATGAGCAGGCGACAGGCGCGGGTGAATATGATGGAAACGCAGATTGGGCCTACGAATACGAAATCACCGTAAAAAATAATAATGTGGGCTCTACAGACGCTGTAGATGCTCAAGTTGTGCTTCCGGCCGGTGTGGCTTATCTGGGTGGTGTTACCATTAGCCCCAATCCAAACGGATCTTCAACCACACCGGATTTTACGTTAAACGAAGACGGCTCTCTGGAGTTAGTTTGGGACCTAGGCACATTGACCACAGCTCACTATACCAATCCGGTTGTGATCACGTTTGACACCGCCATCCCTTACAAATTCCGCACCAGCTCTGACATTTTGGCGGCCGCTGGTCCATTCGCAGGCCCGATGAGCGGCAGTGTCATTCCAGAAGATACTGTCATGTCTGTCACCTATGAAGCAACCGCCACCTACTTGAGCGAGGATGCCCCTGACGGGACCACATCAACCACGCAGGACGACAGTCCGGTAGAGGTCACGGCCGAGTATCTGACGATTTCAAAATCTGGAACACCCAAGACAGTAGGGATTGGAGACACCGTCGTTTTCGACATCGACTACTATGTGTCTGAGTATTACACCACCACCAACGTGGTTATCACAGACATTTTGCCAGACGGCATGACCTACGTCTCTTCATCTCTGTTTCCAAGCAATATCGAAAACAACACGCCAGGAACCGGCCAAACCCGCCTGACCTACGACATTCCAACCCCTAACACCATTCCCGGTGCATCAGGCACGATCCAGGTCACAGCAACAGTTGATTCGACCTATGAAGCTGCACCCTACGCGGGTGAGCCTGTTGTGTCTGGTGACAGCTTGACCAATCGGGCAAACTTGGCCAACGACTGGTCTGACATCATCACTGAAGGGCGCAGCGACACCGGTTTGCCAGATGACTCTAAGGCAACCGTGTCAACCATTCCACCATCAATCACCAAAGATGTAAAAGATCCTGAAACGGGCAATTGGGGAGACAGCGCGTACGGTTTTACTGGTGACACGATCTATTTCAAAATTAATTTCGAGCAGGCTGCCAATGTTGACGGGAAAGAAGTGGTCGTCAGAGACTTTTTGCCGCGCGGCATGACCTTTGATGCCAGCACGGACACTTACAGCTCAACGGGGACGTTTGCCAATAGCGGAACATGCAACACCAATTTGACCAGCCCAACAGTCGGGACCCTTAACGGCTTGCAGTACCTTGAGTGGAAGCTGTGTTCGGTCGATCAAGGTAGCACATGGGAAGTTCAGTTTGGAGCAACTCTAGGCCCCACACCAGATATCCAACCGGGTTGGATTGTGGGCAATTTTGGTAAATTGAGCTACCAAAACACATTTGCTGACGGCTACAGCCAGCGAGATTTTGCAACTGTTGATTATGTGGCGCCTGAGCTGGTATTGACCAAAACGGCTTCACCAAGCACTGACTTAAAAGGAAACGACGTCGTTTCTTACACCATTACGGTTGAAAACCATGGTGAGGCGACGGCTTACAATTTAAATTTGCTAGACACTGTTCCAGAATGGTTAGCCTTTGCAGCCAGCGGCGGCAGTGCGACCCCTAGCGCTAGCGGCTTCACGGCCGATACCGGTGCTCAAGCTGGAACAGGAGGCACCTTGACATGGTCACAAGTGGCCAGCCTAGCAGAAGGGGAATCACTGACTTTTACCTATCAAGCCACCGTGGTTGACGGGGTTCCGGCAGGTCAAAATTTAGTCAATATTGCCAGCGTCAGTTACAACAGCCGCAGCGACAACACCGGTCACGCAGTAACCCACTCAACCAACACCAATGAAAAACATACCGATGACAATACCGTTTA
>JBCCSO010000242.1:0-6873 GCA_039199965.1 Chloroflexota bacterium
GAAACCCTTTTCTTGTGTTGACATATTTGTCATTGCTGACCGCATCAAAATAGGTCTTGTAAAAACTTTTCAGTGTTTCAATATCTTTTGCCCAAACGGCAATATGTTCAATGTTCATGTTTTAGCCAAGTGTCTACTGACATCTCAGTTGGTTAAGTTGACTTTATCTTGAGCCCCCGCCCACACAGAGGTATTTTAGCAAGAAATACCTACCAAGAGGCGATTCTAAGATTAACAACCTAACGATTTTTGAGAGCAAGTTCAAAATATCCGATGCAAATAGTATGAAAAAAGCCCTTGACTTAGAGTTAACTCGAAGATTTATAATGCAGGTATGACAAGCAAGTACACTATCCAACAGGCTGCAGAAATTACCGGCGTAAGCGCCCACACGCTCCGATACTATGAACGTCAAGGGTTGCTTTCTGTTGCCAGAACAGCAAGTGGTCATCGCCGTTTCACGGATGATGATTTGGGCTGGGTAAGATTTATAGTGTTGCTGAAACGAACCAACATGCCCCTGCCAGAAATCGCCACGTTTATACGCCTAGAAAAAGATGGGCGTGACACAATCAGCAAACGGCGTAAGATGCTAGTAGATCATCGAAAGGTCCTTGCCAATCATGTTGCAGAATTGCAATCTCATATGAATGCGCTGGATGCTAAGATTCACTATTACAGTGATGTAAATAATGATCTGCTGAACTGTGTTCAGGATGACTCTACACAATAGTTACAAGTCACTGTTTGACTTTTAAGACAGAATACATTGATCAGCGGTCTAGAGGGATACAGCCTCAATTAATCATACTAGACAGCCAAAAAACTTTGGCTAGTGAGGAAACAAAATGCAAAATAATCGACTTGGAAACAGCGGTTTATATGTAAGTGACCTGTCGTTGGGCACAATGCTTTTCGGTGAAGACAGTCGCCGAAGTACACCTGAAGAAGATGCCATACGCATGGTACATGCTTATATTGATCGCGGTGGTAATCATATCGATACAGCAAATGTGTATGCAGGCGGCCGTAGTGAGGAAATTCTGGCTAAAGCCTTGAAGAATGGCTTTCGTCAACGAGTGACCTTAGCTACCAAAGTACGCTTCGGCACCTCACCAGAGTCAAACATGGGCGCTGGATTAAGTCGCCGAGTCATTTTGGAACAAGTAAACAGTAGTCTGCAAAGGCTCAATACAGATTATATCGACCTATTCTACATGCACGGCTGGGACCCATATACACCTATAGAAGAGAGCTTGCGCACCTTTGATGATCTAGTACGTGATGGCAAAATACGCTACATTGGTGTCAGTAACTTCAAAGCGTGGCAGGTGATGCAAGCGCTAGGAATGAGCAAACAACACGGCTGGGCGCGCTTTATTTCAGGTCAATATCAGTACAGCCTTGTTGTGCGCGATATTGAGTACGAGTACAGCAGTTTGTTTGCAGCTGAAGGAATTGGTTGTGTATCTTGGGGACCCTTGGGTGGTGGATTCCTGACAGGAAAATACAAACGTAATCAAAAACCCACTCAGGGACGTATTGCAGATACTGGTGAAGATCTGGAAGAGGCTTGGAAACGACGTGCCACTGAGCGAAACTGGAACATCATTAAAGAAGTAGATCAGATTGCCCATGAACGCAATTGCACACCGTCTCAGGTGGCCTTGGCTTGGCTGAGAGCTCAACCCATGATTAGCAGTGTTATCATTGGCGCACGTACGCTTGCACAATTTGAAGATAACATTGGGGCAGCTAGTCTCGAACTTAATCGAGATGAGTTCAACCGGTTAGATAAAGTTAGCAGTCTTCCAGAAATGTATCCCTATCGAATGATGGAAGTCTACGGAATGAATGGCTAAGCACTCTTTTTCTTTCAGGGAGATTGAAAAAGTAAACTGCGCTAAAGATTTTTTGAAATCATCTCATAGTCAACCAGAAGTTGGTTTCATCATGCTACTAATTTCTTTGGTTGGTCTTAATTGACTCAGTACATTGTTTTATCATATGAAAATCGTATCATTTTCGGAACATGGACCACCCAATGTCCTAGAGGTTATTGAAACTGCAATACCTGAGCCCACAGAGCGCCAAGTCCTTGTAGGCAATCGTGCGATAGGTGTAAATTATGTTGATATACAGCATCGGCAAGGTGGTTTCTATTCTGTCAACTTACCATTGATCCCCGGTATTGAGGCTGCAGGTGTAGTTGAAGCTGTTGGATCGAAGGTAACTGAATTCAACGTAGGAGATCGTGTTGGGTATGCGGGTTACATGGGCGGTAATTACGCAGAATACACTTTAGTTCCTGAAGACCGTTTAGTTGAAATACCGGATGCAATTTCCTTTGAGGTCGCTGCTGCGGCCATGCTGCAGGGAATTACTGCCTACGTACTGACTCATCAGGTCTATCCGGTACAGTCTGATGATTGGGTAGTCATTCACGCAGCAGCGGGTGGGGTTGGTAACTTGCTGGTCCAGATGGCAAAACAGCGTGGGGCAGTTGTTGTTGGAACAGTCTCCACTACAGCAAAAGCCGAGTTTGCCCGACAGATAGGTGTTGATCATGTGGTTAACTATTCTCTGGAAAACTTTGAAGATGTAACCAACGATTTAACACAAGGCATAGGGGTGCATGTCGTTTATGATGCTATTGGTCGTACTACATTTGATCAGAGTCTTTCTTGTCTTCGAAAACGTGGCATGATGGTTATCTATGGGCAATCTAGCGGCACAATTCCACCCTTCGATCTTAATCGTCTGTCTGGAATTACACCAAATAGCAGTCGTGGATCATTGTTTTTAACATGGGCTGCTGGTAGCCATTATTTGGAAGAACGTATGGAATTGCTGGACAACGCAAGTGCTGTTTTTAACATGCTTATGGCTGGAAAAATTCAGCCTAATATTGCAGAATGTCTGCCACTTGTAGATGCTGCAAAAGCTCACGAAATGCTAGAAATGCGGCAGGTAATTGGGAAGCTAGTGCTCATTCCATGATCGTTTCCCCACTTTCTATTTAAAGATTGGAATGCCTCCAGCCATCAAATATTTAAACTATTGATCTGGTGCTTTAAACTCTTCCTGAGGTAAGCCTACACTGAAAGGAATCGGTTCACTGTCCTGCACTGTGCCATCTTCAAAAATTGCTCGAGCGACCAAATCATAATCACCCTCTTCAATTTGCCAGAAAGCCACATAAGGAGGGGATGAAAACGACTCAAGCGGCCGATCGTTGAGCAAAATCACTAGTTCGGTTGCATCTAAATTGGTGATCGCTTCAATCTCAATTTTTTGCACCTCGGCCGGTAGAGACGGCGCAATCCGGTAAATCACATTGGGGGATGGGCTGACAATCGCCAGAATATCTCTGGCCGGTGAAATTCCCTCTTCTCCATCTTTGCTTGCCAAAGCTATTGCATTCTCTCGCTGCAAAATGTCCGCATACAGCGGGATGTTTTGATTGCGAGCCCAACTGTGCGCGGCCGGGGGCAGGTCCAGCGCCAACATCGAGACGATTTCACTGCCGGGGGTTTGGGCGGTAGCCAACGTCCCTGTTCGGTCATCGAGCTGAACCTGCCGATAAAAAGTGTCCGCTTCGGCCGGAGCTGTCCCATCGATAAACCACTCGAGCCGGGTATAAGGGCAGTCGGCTGAAGGCAACAGGCCGCTGAGCGTGCAGATTTCAACCTGAGAAATCCCATCCGGCCGGACAAACGGTTTGTCCTCACGACCGTTCAGCACAGAACGCATAAACTGATGCCAGATCGGCCCCGCACCGGTAATGCCGGTCACATTGACCATCGGAGTTTGATTGACATTGCCGATCCAGACCCCCGTCACAATTTCGGGCGTGTATCCGACCGTCCAGTTATCTCGGAAGTTGTTAGTCGTTCCGGTTTTGGCCGCTACCGTACGGTCAAGCTGCAAAACACTATCCCGGCCAAAAGCCAGCTCACGGGCCGCATCATCGCTCAGCATGTCATTGACCAGCCATGCCACCCGTGGATCAACTGTGTCACGTGCTTGCACCGAGGGTGAGGTGTACAAGATTTCACCTGTGGCGGTGTCAGCAATATGCACAATCATTTTGGGCTCAACCCGGCTCCCTTGATTTGCAAAAGCTGTATACGCTTGCACCAATCTGTACAGAGTCACGCTCCCGCCGCCTAGCGCCAGCGACAGGTCAAATTCTTCGGGCGAGTTGTAGGTGGTTAGCCCAAAATCTTGTAGCGCGCTCAAGCCATCCTGCAACCCCAAACGATCAAGCGCAGCCACGGCCGGAATGTTGAGCGATGAGGCCAACGCCTGCCGCATGAGTACCGGCCCGTGCTCTGTGCGGGAAAAGTTGAGCGGCACGTAGCTTTCCCCTTTTTGGGTGAAGAAGGTCGTGGTTACGTCTAAGTACATGGTGGCTGGTGTGGCCGGATTAGGCCGTTCAGGGCTCATGCCGGCCGCGTAGATCAGCGGTTTTAGGGTTGATCCCGGCTGCCGTGGGGCGGTCACCATATTGATGGCCCCACCCGTTTCCGCATCAAAAAAGTCCGGGCTGCCGACCAGCGTCAGAATTTCTCCCGTCTGCGCATCCATCGCAAAAAGGGCGCCGTTCTCCACATTGTGGCCGTATCCCCCATCATCTGGTTGATTAAGCCGATCAACCTGCGTAGCCAGTATCTGCTGACCGGTCTGCTGCCAGTCGAGGTTAAGCGTGGTGCGGACGGTCAGACTGCCTATTTCGGACCGTTCTGCGGCCGGATAGATCCCATCAACTTGGGCTTTGACCATTTCCACAAAATGAGGGGCTTCTATCGGATAGGGGGTGGTGGTGTAGATAAGGGGTTCTTTCAGGGCTAGCTCATAGGCTTCGGCCGAAAGCATCCCATCTTTGAGCATGAGTCCCAAAACGACCGTTTGCCGCTCTTTGGCTGCGTCTGGGTTGACCAGCGGGTTATAAACGGCCGGAGCTTGGGGTAGCCCGGCCAGCAGGGCAGCTTGAGCAATGGTCAAATCTTCGGCCGACCGGCCGAACCAGGTTTGAGCGGCCGCTTCAATTCCGTAGGCCAAACCTCCGTAGTAAATTTGATTTAGATAGAGGGCTAAAATTTCTTCTTTAGTGTAGGTTTGCTCAAGCTGGTAAGCGAGCCAGGCTTCGCGCGTTTTGCGCTTAATGGTCCGCTGGGTGCGCTCGTCGTCGCTCAAGAGTAGGTTGCGGGCCAGCTGTTGGGTGATGGTGCTGCCCCCAACCGTTTGACCCGTATTCCACGGGCTGACGGCCGACCAAACCGCCCGCACCACTCCGATCAAATCAACGCCGGGGTGTTCCCAATAGTTGCGGTCTTCTGTGGCGATGGTGGCATCAATGACGTTTTTTGAAATTTGATCAAGCGGCAGGCTTGCTTGTCGGCCGGTGTCGCCGTCAATCCACTCATACAGCAAACGGCCGTGACGGTCTTCAATGCGTACGCTGGGCTGTGGCAGTCTGTTTTCAAGCTCAGACGGATGGGGTAGGTCACGCAGTAGAAACCAGTAGACTGAGGTGACGGTTGATAGAATGATGAGGATGAGGATTGAAACAACTTTTCTAAATCGAATCATTGCGTTTTTAAAAAGGACATAAATCAATAGGATACAGATCCGGATGAGGGAATCCTGCTGAAATCCACGGATCAAATTTCCAAGGGAAGTTTTCTTTTGATAGTTGATTAACTTGTTTACATATGATCGAGAAATCTTGTTCCTCATTAAACAACTCAACGAATAATTGCGTGCTTTCCACAATCCAATCTTCTTCCGCATTTATTTCCATCCAATTTGACCATTGGGATAAAGCGGAAGAATTGTTTTCCTGCGCCGCAATGAGCATTAATCGGAAAGCAGCAAATGACTGAACTGCATTTTTGCCATCATCTTCGCTTGCAATCACAATATCAATTAACGAGGTGTCAGAGATTATTCGTTGATAATTTGCTTTTGCGCTTTGAAAGTCTAATTTACTAAGCTCAGTATTGGTGTCAAGCAATAAAAAGTACCTTTCAACTGGTTCTTGTAGTATCGTCTCGATCAGGGTTAATTGATTATCCTTCCAAATAAAGGCATGACCTTTTTCTTGATGTCTTTGACTTATGGGATAAATTTTTAGAGTTCTTGTATCTGCTGGGTCCCATTGAACAGTGCCTGCAGAGCCTAAAAATGATTTATACGTTCTACCTTCTACTTGCCAATTTTTGACTTCAAACGAGCCCGTAACACTACTTACCATAAATGATTCAGAGGCGCGGCCAGCGAACTGACAATACTGATTTTGCAGAATGATGTCCAAGTAACCATCATTATTGATGTCTGAAATGAGCGAGATTGCCGGTGCAATGCCTGCTCCGTCAATTTGGGAATAATCCTGCTCATTAAACTGAAACAGAATGCCGAACTCGTTTAGGATAATTACCTCGCCGCCTAATTGAGCGCTGCAACTATCAACCTCCTCGTCAGTTAAAAGCGAAAAAATCCATTCTTCATTGCCATCTTGGTCGAAATCGGCTTTCGCCGCACTTGTAGACTCAGGGATGAGGCTTTCCTCAGGTGGAATCCTTTGAGCTTGTTCTAGTAAACTGGAGACGGATGATAGACTGCTTCCAATTTGCTTATGGTTAATGATCCAATTAATAAGCTCTGTTTTTGTTAGGTTGGTTATGTTTATGGGCGTAGATACAGGAGTGGAGGGGAATTCTGTAACTGATGTGTAGGCGATGGTTGGTAGCGTTAAACTCGATGTTATTGTCTGGCGAAGAACCTCCTGAGGCAAGATGCTTGTACAACCAACCAAAATTATCAAAAGTAAAATTAAAGATAGTTGCTTTGAAGTTGATGGCATGTAGA
>JBCCSO010000243.1:0-6851 GCA_039199965.1 Chloroflexota bacterium
ATCGCCAAGCAGTGGATTAGCTGTCGGATCAAACTCTTCAGACACATCGGGCAAAAAGTCTGCTTGCAGCTCTTCAGCCGCCGTTGGCTCGCGGTTTAACAGATCCGCACCGCGATTATTTTGTGATGAGCGAACTTCATCATATCGATCACTATACGCATAAAGAGATCCTACTTGCACAAACGGAGTAATCACCATGGCGGCAATCATCGACACGGCGGTCACGTTGTAAATTTTTCGTCCTTGTCTATTTTCAATAAGGGTGTAAATGAGCAAGGCAAATGCAGAAACTAAAGTCACCAACCCGATTGTAATTAGCAGCCCCTCAACCAATTGATGGGTTAATGCATAGGCGTTGGGAAGAACGGATACTGGATCAGTAAACACAATTGATGGGTTGTCGTAAATACGGACCGCACTTCCCCAAACAGATCCAGCAGATGGTCCAGCTTCCCAGCCGCTGAAAGTGGTGGACATGACAACTTCTGATCGACCAACTTGTTGATTTTGCGATGGGAAATTTAAATCAAGAACTTGATAGAGGGGCAGTCCATTTTCATCGATCCATAGACGACCAGAACCGTTAACTTGGTCCGCTTCAGCCGGTATTGTCAGCTCTTGACCGGGTGCAAGCGCGCCACTTTTGATCAACTCTGCCTCTTGCTGAGCGGTGATCATCTCGGCCAATTTGTTCCCATCAATCGTGAAGGTGAACATCTCGGTCGCCCCATCTACATTAAGTTGGGTCACGGCATCGAGTGTTTCTGACTCACGCCAGTTTTCAACTTTAACGATGTCGGTAGCGGCCGCTGCATATCCCTTCACATCATTTCCAGGGACAAACAAGTTTGGCGTCCCGTCCATTCTGACCCAAGGAGTATCAGGGCCTAAATTTTGCCGGCCGTATGTAACATCATCCTGTATTCTAAATTCGAGCAGTCCCTGAGGAGTATCTACGTCGAATAAAACAAGCTCCTCCTCAGCATTAACCATCCCAGCTGAAGTTGTTTTTGAACGATGTGGGGTTTGGCCTAGATTTTCAAGGCCCAATGAAGGTAAGGTGGTCTGCAACACATCAGTTTCGAATTCATAAGTCCCCACACCTTGCGCAACACGCCAGACACGATCAAATTTATCTTGATCGGTTAATGGTAAGGCAGAACCGATGGAAGGCATCAAAAAGAGCGTTAGTAGACCAATTGATGCCAAGCTCCACAAAGCAACGCGCATTCTACGCTGACGGAATCTTTTGGTTGACCGACTCGTTGCTTGAGAATTAAATATTTTTGTATTGCGATTTTTATTATTCAAAATCATCTCCATTTGAAACAGGCGATATGAAAAGACTCGAGCAACCACTTTGCTCGAGATAAAATCAAAACCTCTTCCGGTCAATATTAAACTTTTAGGTGTGTAAATTTCTGGCTCCGTACGGGTATGAAATACGGTGAGAGTTGGTTGATGTTGGCCTTTTCTTCCTAGCTTTCCCTAACGGACAATTATCAAAAGACCAAACTCATACCTTGATACTAAGTATCGGTAAAATAGGCTCTCATGTCTGTCTAAATAAGCAGACAATCTTGTATAAACTATTGATACATTTGAGTAGTTTGAAGGAATTATTGCCGTTTTAGGGCCTAAAGAGGGTCTTGGTTTCGATAAACAGCATCTTTAAACGGACTATCGCTCAAACGGAAACTGTAAAATATAGTCTTCAATCACATCTTCAATGGTCTTTGTGGCCCCTCTCGCTACCAAAGCTTCCCATTGATCAGCCGCTACTTGCTCCTTTAACTTTGGCTCGAAATCCTTAAGCCGCATTTCTACATCAGAATTAATAGACGGGTGCGAACGGGTTAAGCCAACAATTTCGGCCGCTTTCTCAAACTCTCCTCCATTGAAATAAACCTCAGCCACCCCGACTAAGGTTTCGAGTAAATACGGGGCTGATTCAATCTCACGGCTGGCGGTTAGCGCCTCTTTGAAAGCCTGCGGAGCACGCTGCGGTAACAGTTGCAGGTCAATGTAAGCTAGGTTGATTAGTGCGGCGGTTGAGCCGAATGTTTCACCAACTTCGTTAAACAATATTTGGCTTTGCTTCATCATCTCATAACCAGTATGGAAATCGCCTTGCATAGAGGCGGTTAGGCCGACGTTTCCCTGCGCCACAGCAACTATATATTTGTCACCCGTTTGCTCCCCAAACTCAATCAACTCAAAATTGTATTGATTGGCCCGTTCATAATCTCCACGCAGATCAGCACAAATCCCCAAGATCGAAATCAAGTAACTTGCATCTCGATCGCTATTTGATTTTGATATTTTGAGCAGGTTAACTGCGGTTTTTGCATATTTTTCAGCTTCTTTAAGCCGACCAGTATGGAGGTGTGCCTGACTCAATGCTATATTTGCATCAATCAAAATGGCGGGGGATTCATTGACTTCTCCGATCTGCCGTAGCGTTTCCCCAAGCTCTTGTAGCGTCGCTACATCTCCTAAAGCTAAAGCATAAACCGCACGACGACTTAAAGCGTAAGCGGTCTCGTTAGCCCCCAGCAAATCAGCTTGGTCTTCTATCTTTGAAATGATGGAAGCCTGCAGCTCCCGCTTGCCCTGCATGTAATAGGCTCTTTCCAAATCTATTGAAACATTGAATCGCTGCTTTATATTTGGTTCAGGTATTAACTCAAGTGCTCTCAAGCAAAACGCTACTGTTTCTTCGTGAGCAAATCGCCTTTTTGCCTCCTTCCCAGCAAGGATTGCATAGCGGCACTCCTTCTCATCGTTTCCAGCCATTTGCCAATAATGGGCCAGTGCAGCCGCTTGTGTCACATCATCTGGATAAACGGCTTCAACAACTTCTGCGACTCGGGTATAAAGCGGAAAAACGGTTGTGCTGTCTAGAGTCGCTAAAATCGTTTCACGAATTTTGTCATGGGCAAATAACCAGCGATTGTCTTGCAGAGCCAAAATCGCCCCGTCTTGGCATCTGTTTAGCCACAACTCTAGCGAGTGCACACCAGCGTCCGTAGCCAGCCGTTGCAGAAGAGATATATCCAGCGTCCGGCCGATTGCGGCCGCGAAGCGCAAAAGAGAGCGGTCTTTTTGTGTCACCCGCTCCAGACGACGCTGAATAAGCTTTGCAATACCACCGGTTAGCATCTGTTCAGGCAGGACCAGATTATCAATATTGGCTAGATTTCCAGCTTCAACAGCCAATGTGCGAATAATTTCAACCAAGAAGAAGGTGTTCCCCTCAGTTTCTTCTTGCAACCGGGATATAAGTTCTTCTCGATTGGCAACTTGATCGCCCAGAATAGCGCGACTTAGCTCCGCAACATCAGCTTCAGCTAAACGGTTTAGCTCAAGGATATTGGCTCCTTTAACAAGATCCGGCAATTCCGGCCGTTCATCATTCCGATAGCTGCCTAAAACCATGAGTGGGGCTAATTGATGTCCCCCAGACCGCATCAAGGTGTTTAAGGGTGTCAGACTTTCTCGGCTCCACTGCAAGTCTTCCAGCAGAAGTAAGGTTGGCTCTTTTTGACGCTGGAGTAGATTAACCAATGTTTGAATAAAGCGACGCAGACTGGATGCATCATCTACCACTCGAGCTTCTGGAATTCTGCGACCCAACAGCTGATCTAAATTGGGCACAAACGTCTTTAAGATTCCAGCCTCTATATCACTAAGCTCAATACCCAAAACGAGTTGAGGGATTAATTCCTGCCAAATTTGGAAACTAAGCCCCCCAGTTTCAACCGCTTGTCCTCTAAACACTTGCCAGCCTGAAACCAGCGCTTTAATGCGGATTTCCTCTAACAGACGGCTTTTTCCAACGCCGCTCTCTCCACCTACGAGCCAAATCTGTTTATCATTTGCTTTGACTTGATCTAGAGTTTGAGAAAGGGTTTCTAATTCGGCTTCACGGCCGACAAAAGATGCGGCTTGGATGTAGCCTTCGCGTATTTCGTCATTTTCTGTGCTTAGGGGTTCACCAAGCAGGCTGCCTAAAGCTGATAATAAATCATGCGGGTCTTGATAGCGTGCTTCCGGGGATTTGTGGAGCAATTTTTCAAAAATCGGCCGGAAGTTTTCATATCCGCTCAAACAGTCCCAATTGGGCTCCTCGTCCAGTACCCTGTCAACTAAGAAGGCATCAACTGGTCCAAATGGATGCTGGCCGGTTAGCAGTTCAAACATCACAATTCCGGCCGCGAACAGGTCAGACGATGCCACATACGGCTGCTGTAACCAATTTTCAGGGGGCCAATAGGCCAAAGTCCCACCCGAAGAACTTAGCTGCTCTTCAGTGTCGCTGCGTGACAGCCCAAAGTCAAGCAAGCGTAAATGGTCATTCTGCACCAAGATATTGTCTGGTTTAATATCGCGATGCAGCACCCCTCGTCTATGAAGATAGGCCAGTGCCTGAAATATTTGCTGTATAAGCGTGACTTTTTCCTTAAAGGATAGCTGTTGATCGGCCGACAAAATAGTCATGGCATCTGACAGATAATTCATGGTGAAAAAGGGCTGTCTTTCTTGATCAAAGCCGAAGTCAAGTACGCTAATGATATTTGGGTGGCGCAGGCTGGCCAAGGATTGGAATTCACGAGCGAGGGAAAGTTGCAGGTCTTGAACATGCTCAGGGTCTGGGCGTGACATAAACTGCAGCTTTTCGGCCGGGAGGTGAATTTGTTTTAGGGCTACCTCTTCATTTGTCAGTCGATCTTGGGCAAGATGGACGACGCCCATTCCTCCAGCTCCCAGCTGGTGTTTTAATAAGTAACGATTGTTTACGATAGTTTTAATCATCAAAGCTGCATTCAAAAGATGGTATAAGTGAAATCATTTATACCATCTCTGAAGCAGCTCCCCAACTCTACTAAACGCAATTTATTTCTGGCTTATGCGACCAACTACTCAAACTGCACGTGAATACCATCTAAGATTTTGCTGCCAATTCCGCTAACTGTTCCATCAAAAAATAGGGCCTCAGACCCACAGGCTGCCATACTGCCAACCGTAGCGCTGGTGCAGGAAAAGAAATCTGGGGCACTACCATTTACTGTACCGGTATCAAATATTCCGGCTGGATTAATGTATAAATCTGCTTCGTTATTCAAGACAGCAATACCCCACATATCTTCAACCGGTGTGTCGAGGCCAAAATCTGAGCCATCTGCATAAAGGCTAAAGAATCCGGCCGTATTTTCACCCAAGGTCGTGGGCGTAAATACAATCAAATCCTCATCGAGTGAGTTCAGCGTGTTGCCAAATTGCTTGGGAGTTTGCGCTGGACCTAGGGTTGAAACAACAATTCGGCCGTCGTCCAATACTGAAATTGCATCGATGTCCTCTTTGTCTGTATCCAGCCCAACATCTGAGCCATCAAAATACATTTCAAACGTGCCTTCAGTTTTGGGACCAATCTTGGTTGGAATGAAGCGCACAATGTCAGAATCATCGATTGCCCCCACATCTTGAATCGTTGCTGCCCCTGCGATACTTAGCAAAATAGACCCATCATCTAAAATCGTAAAAGCATCCACGTCCTTGAAAGGATCAAGTCCAAGGCCAACATCAGAACCATCAAAATATCGCATCCAAGTGCCAGTAGATTGATCGTACGACAAAATGTCTTCGTCCACAAAAGTAATGCCACTAACAACCCCCGCAGAAGTTGAACTGACATAGATGATTGGAAGGAACGATGTTACTGGCTCGACCACAATCACGACATCATCTGAAGCAGTTAGATCACCATCATCTGCTGTTAGGCGTAAGGTGTAAGAACCGAATGTTGAGAAACTGACTGAGGTTGAGACTGAATTAGCGTTAGTAAATGTTGCTGTTCCCGGCCCGCTTAATTGGCTCCACGTGACAGAGGTGACTCCGGGATTTAATGGCAAGCCATCGTCGTTAACTGTTCCGACAAGTGTTGCATCGGCCGGAAGGGTAATTGTCACATTTTCGCCAGCGCTTACCGTTGGAGCAAAGTTTTGTGGCTCTTTGACTGTAACTGTGACAGTTGCCACAGTGCTCAATGTTAGACCATCAGTTGCCTGATAGGTGAAAGTATCAAGGCCTGTGTGATTAGTTGCGGGTGTATAGATAATCTGGTTACCACTAATCATGACAGATCCATTGGATGGCTGAGTCAAGCTCAAACTGTAGATATGTAGCGGGTCATCATCTGCGTCACTATCATTGGACAATACGTCAATAATCACCTGTTCATTTCCGAATGTCTCACTAATATCATCTTGAGCTACCGGACCATTATTTCCAGCTGCTGATGCAACCTCAACATCAAATGGGCCAAGCACAACATTGTTCCCGGCCGTGTCAACTGCCTCAAGATAGATGTTGTAGCTGCCAACCGGCTGGTTAAGCGTGTAAAACCAATCTTCCCCAACTGGGGTGATCGTACCGGTAATCGCACTACCTGAAGATGGGTAAATTGTGATGTCAAACGATTCGAGGGCCAATCCATCAGAAATGGTGCCGATTAAGGCAGGTAGAGGGTTGGTTTCGGCCGTTTGTGTAAAGTGATTGATTACCTGCAAATCAGGTGCAACCGTGTCGATTGTTGTTTGTTGCCAGTCGGAAATAGTCTGATTGCCCGCGAAGTCGGTGGCTCTAAAGCGCACCTGGCTGGCGGTGCCATCTTCAAACGGCAAATTCCAGTTGAAGAAGAAGATTTGATCGTCACCCACAAATGTCAGGTAAAGCAAACTGTCAACCGAAATCCACGCCCCGTCTGCATCATCAATCTGAACCTCAACTGTCTCCACAGAGGCCAAACTGGTAGGATCAGGATTTGCATCCCGTACAAACCCGATCAACTG